>JACDEG010000133.1 GCA_013816505.1 Pyrinomonadaceae bacterium
GGATAACGGGACCATTGAGGTTATAGCCGTACTGGTTGAAGCGGAACGGGTCGGGACGACAATGCGTCGCCTTCTCGAATCGCTCGTCGTCGCAAGGCTGGTTGCCGGGGTTGGTGCGCTTGCGCGTCCAACTGTTCGCGTCGAACGCGGAGTTGCGGACGAACTCGTAAAACGTGCCGTGAAAATCGCTCGTGCCACTCTTGGTCACGATGCGGATTTGACCGCCGGCGCTTCGTCCGTATTCGGCGTTGTAGTTGGCCGTAAGGATTTGTACCTCTTGCGTCGAGTCAACGTCGGCGACGCCGATGCTGGTGCCGTTCGAGCGGGTGCGAACAGCCACCGCGCCGTCAAATGTAATCAGGTTATCCTGCGAGCGGGAGCCGTTGATGTTGAAGCCGCCGGAGGTCAGGCCGAAGCTGAAACCGCCGAGCGCGCCGCCGCTGACGCCCGGTTGGAGTAACGCCAGAAACAAAGGGTTGCGCCCGTTCAGTTGAGACATCTCAATCTGCTTGGCTTCGACCAGTTTGCCGACGGTCGAGGTTTCCGTCTCGACGGCGGTGGTCGAGGCGACGACCGAAACCGTCTCCGTCACCTGCCCCGGTTCGAGCGTCGCATCCAATGACGCTGAGATGCCGGGGTCAACCTTCTTGTTGGTGGACTCAAAACGCTTAAAGCCGGTCTGCTCCGCCGTCACGGTGTAAAAGCCGGGGGAGACATTTGAGACGACGTAGTAGCCTTCTTCATTCGTCGTCGCCTCGCGCTCAAGGTTCGTGCCTTCGCTCTTGACCACGACTTTAGCTCCGGCAATCGCCGCGCCCGCCGAGTCTCTCACGTAGCCTGAAAGCTGCGTATTGTCGGACTGCGCGAAAGCAGGGGGGGCGAAGAAGGCCAGGACGAGACCGGCTATTGTGATCCATCGCGTCCAATTTAATCTGCTCCACGATGATGCTGAGGATGTGTGCATTTCTCTTTAACTCCTTCAGTGAAAGGTGATGGTGTAGGGGACTTCTTTTTTAAGAAGGTGAAGACAGACGTGCTGATCCCACCTTTGGAAAGAAAGCAATTACCAACTTCAACGTGATGATGTTTCCAGTAAACGTCAGAACACGCACGTGCCAGCAAGAGTGGAAACGTCTCACGCTAACACCTGGAGCGCATCGAAACGTCCGCGCGAAACGTGACGAACGGCGCCAGAGAGCTTTCATTGCCGCGTCGGAAAGAAATATCTAACCGCGAGCTTGAAAGCTGAACAGGATGTGGATGTCTGCTTTTGAAATACCGACCAGAAGGATGATTGCGGAGCTTTTATAGCAGATGTGAGGCGGGCATTCAATAACCATCTTTCAATTACTCGAAAAGAGCGGATCATGAGTCACTCTTCACGAATCGCTCTTCATGAATCGCTCTATTTCTTTTTCTCTTCGGGCGGGAGTTTCTTCGCGGCTTCAATCACGGTCTGTGCGTTTTCGATGGCCTGTTCGAGCGCGTCGCGTTCGGCTTCAGTTAAGGCGGCGTCGCGCATCGCGGTCAATCTCGGCAGCAAATTCTGCGAAGCCTCGGCGAGTATGCGGAGCGACTTGGCGAGAAGGGTGCTCTGCGGGCTGCGCTCGGCAGCGTCGTCGATGTTGGTAATCGCTTCGTCGAGAATCCGTCCGATGTCGGAGAAGAGTTGCGTACGCGTCCCCTGCGGCAGTTCTCCCCACAATTCGACATCCTTCTGCGCCTGCTTAGCCGCCGCCGTCGGGTCAGTCATCACGAGCATCCGTCGCTCGACGGCTTTGACGAAGACCAGCGTGCGTTTGTCCAACTCCTGAGTGTCGCGCACGAGTTCAATTTCCGCCGGAGTCAGGTGCTCGCGCTGGCGCGCCGCGACTGACGCCGCGAGCGGTGTATTCAAAGGATAACAGAGAAGTGTGCCGACGACCGGCAGTGCGAGCAGCAGTGCGAGCAGCACGCGTCGGATGGAAGGATTATTCATTGAGGTGATTTTAAGTACCTAAGCAAAAGTTTTTCGGTCTCAAGATTAAACATAAAGCTCCATCATGACTGGTGTTTACTTTTGCCTTTTGCCTTTTTACTTTTGCCTTCCTACCTATGGTGGGGTTTGGCCCGGCTCTTTCGGGATGCGCGCGTCGTTTCGCTCTTTTGTTTTCTCGCTTGGGTCATCGCGCAGCACCGTGTCGCCGTAAAATGAATTGAGCGCCTCGGCACGTGCGCCGCGCACATAATCGTAGACCGCCTTGACGTTGACCGCCTCATCGGAAGGAGTCGCGCGGCGAAGCGCTTCAAGGCGGGGGCCGTGCGGGCGCAGCGTCAGCTCCATCCGTTTGAAAGCGTCGCGGTATTTGCCGCCCTGTTTCCCGCTGACTTGAATATACTTGATGGTGTCCCCGATCAGCGCCTGATAGATGCCGAGTTGCGCGGACGCCGCGTCGAACTGTCCGTCGGCGGTTAACTGCTCGGCGCGCGCCAGTCGTTCTCCGGCTAGATCGAGGCCGAGGCGCGCGCGCTTTTTGATGTCGCGCTCCGCGTCCAGCCGTGTGCGCGCGTCTTCGGGGACAAACCTTAACGGAGGCGGCGCGGGCGCGTTCATCTGGTCAACAATCTGCGCCGAAGCTTCAACTGCCAAGAGCGTCATGCCGGCGAAGGCGAGGAAAATGAACGCCGCCGTGATGAATACTGAACGCGGATTGATGGACGCGGAGTTAGGTTGTCCGTCGTTGAATGCATGCTCGGCAGTCATCGCTTTTTACGCCCCTTTGATCCTTCGCCGCGCGCAGCCTGGTTGCGCAGACTCGGCAGACGCAGTTTGACCTTCTCAATCTCCAGCCCGTTTATCTGCGCGTCGGCCTTCGTCAAAAAAGTTTCGTAAGCCGCGAGCGCCTCTTTGTACTCTCCGAGCATGTCGTGCGCCCGCGCGATGAAGAAGTTTGTCACGGCGAGATCGGGCCGCTTCTCTCTGATCCAAATATATTCAGCCAGCGCTTCGCGGTAACGCTTCAACTCGTCGAGCGCGGTCGCCAGATTGGCATGCGCCGTGTAATTTTCGGGAGCCACCGTGATGATGCGTCGCAAGATTGTCGCCGCCGGCTCGAAACGGCGGGCCTGCACCAACGCGGCGGCATAGCCCGTGGCGTAGTCGATGTTTGACGGCTCGACCTCGACTGCGCGGCGGAAGTATTCCAGCGAGCGCGCCGGGTCGATGGTGCGATAGATGCCGCCGAGTCGCGCGAGTAATGTCGCGTTGCGCGCGTCGCGCTCAAGCAATTGTTCGAGCGCCGCCCGCGCTTCCGGCGTGTTCTCCGGTGCGTCTTCCAATTCGATTCGCAACGCGGCAACTTCCCGCGTGCCCTCAGCGGACAGCGACCCATCCCGCTCGACTTCCGTCAGCACCCGCCGCGCTTCATCCTTCATCCCCGCGAGGCCGAGGAAGCGGGCGAGGCGCAACGACAGACGGGTACGCTCCGATGGCGGCGACGCTTTCAATGACGCGCGCATGTCTTCGACGGCCTGCGTGTATTCGCCCGCCGTGGCGCGCATTTCGGCGCGGTTGACACGCGCGGTCGGTTCGTTGGCGTCCAACGCGAGCGCGCGTTCGAAACTCGCTGCCGCCGCCACTTTGTCGCCGGCGGCGTTTTCAAACATGCCGCGCGATGCCCACACCGCCGCCGGCGTGTTACCGTCTGATGTCGTCGCGCGCCGGGCCAACTCGACAGCTTCGCGCGGGTCTCCGGCGCGGGCGCGCAGGTCGGCGAGCGCGATCAGTGCTGTTTGATTCTTTGGGTCGAGTTGGAGCGTGCGGCGGAAGAACGGTTCTGCTTCGCGCCCGCGGTTCGAGCGCGCGAGTAAGACTGCCAGGGAGAGTTGTGGCAGCGCCCAGTCCCGGCGCAATTCGGCGGCGCGATGAAAGGCTTGTTCGGCCTCCTTCGTGCGGTTCAGCGCCGCGAGCGCCGCGCCTTTCTGGAATTCAGCTTCCGGGAACTCAGGTCGCACCTTGAGGGCCTCTTCATAACATTCAATCGCCAATTGAAGATTGCCCTTTTGATGAAAGTCCTGGCAACGCTCGAAAAGCTTAACCGGATCGGCTGCATCTTCAGCGTCGAAGTCATCGCGCGTCTGCGCCGCGACCTTTGATGCGGACGCGCACATCACCGCGAGCATTAAAGCCAGCGCGAAAACGTTTGTCTTGAAGCGGGACCAAGCGGGCATCGGATACTGCTTTGATTCGGGGCAAAAACCCGTCCGAAACTTTTATCGAGATGGCGTCTGGGGGTTACCACGCGCCGAAATATAACACGCGCTTTGATGCGTCGTCCAAGCAGGCCCTTGTTGACGCTCGTCCGCGGCCACATGCTGAATAGAGAAATCAGAGAATGGTGCAGCGGCGATGGTCGTGTGGCCGAAGACTGATGTTTTTTACAAAGAGACACTAGAAGAGCACAGAGAAAGGCGCTGAACTGTGTTCTGTGTTCTGCGTTAAGTTCAGTGTCCAAAACCTTGTCTGCTCTGAATTTAGTGGTCGAACACTCGTGCGGACGGGTGGGTTGCGTCGTTAGAGAAGCATGCGATAACATGCGCTGCGTTCGAATCAAACACACAACGTGTAGTTCAGTCCGCGTGCAAACAAAGTTGCCGGCGAGCCTACGCCGACTTTTGCAAATGACCCGGAGCAAAGTCTGTGAGTAGTTCGACAGTCGAAGAGCAAGCACCACACCCCGCCACGCCGCTTCCTGTTTCGCCCGAAGCCTCGTTGAAAGAAGAAAGTTTGGGCGCTTTGCTGCGCGAGATGGGGTCCGTCCTCGTCGCGTTCTCCGGTGGCGTGGATAGCTCGTACGTCGCGTACGTCGCCACTCGTGAGTTAGGCGCGCTCTCATTGTGCGTCACCGGCGAATCACCGAGTCTCGCCGCACATCAACGCCAGGAAACGGCGGCCCTCGTCGAGCGTTTCGGCTTTCGGCACGAAGTCATTAACACCGACGAAGTGAGCGACCCGCGTTATCAAGTTAACGCCGGTGATCGCTGCTATTACTGCAAGTCGGAGTTATACGCGAAGCTCGCGCCGCTGGCTGTCGAACGCGGCTTGGCGGTTGTCGTCGACGGTTCGACGACGGACGATTTGGGTGATTATCGTCCGGGGCGCGCGGCAACTGCTGAACGCGGTGTGCGCAGCCCGCTCGTCGAAGTCGGGATGTCTAAACGCGAGGTGCGCGAGTTGAGCCGCCGCGCCGGGCTGCCGACATGGGACAAGCCCGCCAGCCCGTGTCTGTCGTCGCGCATCGCTTACGGGACGCCCGTGACCATTGAACGGTTGCGCACAGTGGATCGTGGCGAAGAAGTCATGCGCGAGATGGGCTTTCGCGAATTTCGCGTGCGCCATCATGACGAACTCGTGCGATTGGAAATTGCCCCGGCGGAACTCGACCGGGCGCTCTCGCGCGAAGTCGCCGACGAACTGGCGCAACGGTTTCGCGCGCTCGGCTTCCGCTACGTCACGCTCGACCTTCACGGCTACCGCTCCGGCGCGATGAATGAAGTTCTGAACATCAACAGATCGTGAATGCTCAAACGGCGAGTGGTTAATAATTGAAACCACTCGCCGTTTGAGCATTCAACAGACCGCGGAGATGATTATGGCGAATCCAATGGTGGATGATGTGCGGCAGATCAAAGAGGACAACCCTTTTGAGTCGATGATGTCGCGTTTCGACCGGGCGGCCCAATTGCTTGATCTGAACCCCGATCTTTATGCCGTGATGCGTGTGCCGAACCGTGAGTTCAAAGTCTACATCCCGGTGCGGATGGATTCGGGGCGCATCGAGGTGTTTGAGGGCTACCGCGTGCAGCACAACTTCGCGCGCGGGCCGGCCAAGGGCGGCATCCGCTACTCTCCGGACGTGACCCTCGACGAAATCAGGGCATTAGCGGCGTGGATGACTTGGAAGTGCGCAGTCGTCAACGTGCCGTTCGGTGGGGCGAAAGGTGGCGTCGTGTGCGACCCGCACCAGATGTCCCTCGGCGAATTGGAGCGCCTCACCAGACGTTACACCGCTGAGTTAATCGACATCATCGGCCCGGAAAAAGATGTGCCTGCGCCCGACATGAACACCAACGAGCAAACGATGGCGTGGATGATGGACACCTATTCGATGCACGCGCGCCACACTGTCACGGCGGTCGTGACGGGGAAGCCGGTCGCGCTCGGCGGATCGTCGGGGCGGCGCGAGGCGACGGGGCGCGGGTTGCTGATTGTCATTAACGAAGCCGCCAAGAGATTCAAGATGAACCCGCCCACGACGCGGGTCGCGGTTCAGGGATCGGGTAACGTCGGCGGCATTGCCGCCCGCCTGCTGCACGAAGCGGGCTACAAGGTGGTCACCCTTTCGGACATCAACGGTGGCATCTACAACCCGAACGGCATCGACATCCACCAAGCCCTGGCACACCTCCAAATGACTCGCTCGTTCGAGGATTTTCCTGACGTCGAGCGGGTCAGTAATCACGAATTGCTCGAAGTCGAATGTGACGTGCTGGTGCCGGCGGCGACCGAGAATCAGATCACTTCGCAGAACGCCGACCGGATTAAATGTAAGGTGCTGGCCGAAGGAGCCAACGGGCCGACGACCGCAGCCGCCGATCAAATCCTTCATGAGAAAGGCATTTTTGTAATTCCTGATATCTTGGCGAACGCCGGCGGGGTAACCGTTTCTTATTTTGAATGGGTGCAGGATCGGATGGGCTATTTTTGGAAAGAAGACGTCGTCAACGAGCGGCTCCAGGATATTATGGTCGCCAGCTTCAACGATCTGGTGAAGTATGCCGACACGCACTCGGTCGACACGCGGACGGCGGCTTATATGTTGGCGATTGACCGCGTCGCGTATGACACGCGAATGCGCGGCATCTATGCGTAACAAAAAAGTATTGAATTCTTCGGCTAAGTGGCGAAAATGTCTTGATTTCCCCGCCGATGTGGAGTATGGTCTGGCGTAATTTGGTGTCAGTGAGTCTCTTCGATTTGATATCCACAGAGGTTGAAGCTCACTTATTCCAAGCTCGTTTGTTAACATCAGCGTTGCTGTTCTCGTATGGACAGCGGCGCTTTACAGCACGCACAACACAACAACAGTTGAGAGGCGCAAAGAGGCAGTTTCAGCGCCCACGAACGCGATTTAAGTGTTCGGCTCCTCTCGCTGCTCCGCTCCATCTACAGGTCGTTTTCGGTCGAGGGCGGTAGCAGTCTTACTTTGACATTAGTTTGTACGCTTGTAGTTGGAGCGTCCGCGCCCCAGGAATCTGGACGGGTCGCTAGGTGCTGTCTGAGAACTTTAGCTGAGCTAATCCTTTAGTTCTGATGAAGACAAGACGCACGTCCGCCTTAGATTCTGGAAGCACGGTCGCCCTCTTCCGCAAAATTATAAACTCATTTCGCAGGAGGAATGCGATGAGACTCGCGAGAAGAGCGCTCGTTGCCGCGCTCAGCACGCTGATGCTGTATGCCGCAGTATCAGCTCAAACTTTGCGGTCGGAGAATGATCCGCGGAACACCGCGCCGACCGTCGGAACTGGCGGCTCACCAGGTGGGCCAACCGGACTCTTCACAATTTACGACGGCCAAACGCTGCGTAAAGGAGAGTTCACCTTCAGCGTTGCCTACAGCAACTACGACCGTGACCCAGGAGATGTCGACATCTCTGAAATTCCGATAAGTTTCCAGATCGGTCTCAGCGACTATCTGGAACTTTTCTACAACACCGACGTCTACCGCGGCGTGAAGGTTAATAACCCACGCAACCTGTCTAGTTTCTACTTACCGAATTCACAACTTTTCTTTTCGGCGAGGCAACTCGGCAGCGGCCCGGCTATTATTCTTTCGCCGAATCGCGTCAGTGGCACACAGGGTATTGCGGGGGCAGTCTTTCGCCCGGCCTTCGGGCAGCCGTTCGTGCAGTTCCCATATGTCGGCGGAACAGGGCCGAACTTCGGTCTGACGGGTAACAGATTTGCCCCGCCATTCAGCAGCCGGCTCGGTGCATCCTCCGGCAGCGATGGCGGTAACTTCAGTGCCGCGGATAATTTCCCCGGCATCGGTTCGGTGTTTGGGAGCATTCTGCCAGGCGTCGTCGTGACCACGCGCGTTCAGCCGGCGACCACGACTCAACTGGCCATCACCGTCCCGAACGTGTTTACGGTTCAGCCGACTTACCTGCCTGATGCTCCGTTCATCAATCGGCTCTATGGCGAGTCGAGTTTCAGCACGCACACCATCGGCGGAAAAATTCGCTTCACCGGCCCGGACGATGCGTTCGGCTTTGGTATCGTTCCGTTCTATCGTTTCTATCTTGATAAACCGGACGATCTGAGCGGGTTCAATCAGTTGCAGCGCGGAGCCAGCCCCGGTGGAGGCCTCGGCGACTTCGGCGGAGTCCTGTTCTTCGACGGACGCCTCAGCCGTTCGGTCAACGTCTCGGCGAACCTCGGCTATATATTGAACAGCAATCCGCAGAGTGAAGCGTTTGGCTCCAACCAAGCTACATTGCTCGACCGCCCCGATGAGTTTGTTGTCGGTGTCGGCTTCGACTTCCCCGTGAACGCCTACTTCCAACCCATCGCGGAGATGCGGTCAGTTCGCTACGTTGGTGGTCGCACGCCGAACGCGCTGGAAAACAACCCGATTGACGTGCTGTTAGGCATCCGTGTCTATCCACGCCGCTTCATGGGGTTCAGCGCGGCTTACCGTTCCCATATCAATCAACAGGGTGACCGCTTCCTCGATTTCTTCGGGGACTCGGAATTTCCATCGGCCTTCAATCAGTCCAATGATCCGCACGGCTTTATTGGACAGTTCTGGATTGGACGCCGCAACGAACGGTCGCCCGCGGTGCTGCCTAATCAGCCTCCGACCGTGACCCTTTCCGCCGCATCATCAAAAGTGGTGATGGCTGCGCAATGCTCTGAAGGTCAAATGCCTGATTCAACCTGTACTCCGACGAGCCAGGAGGTTCAAGTGTCCGCTCAGGCGACCGACCCGGACGGCGATACGCTGCTTTACACGTATTCGACGACCGGCGGGCGCATTGTCGGTAACGGCGCGAACGCGACTCTTGATCTCGCTGGCGCGCAGCCCGGTAGCTACACCGTGACGGTTGAAGTCGATGATGGCTGCGGCTGCGTGGCGTTCTCGACAACGACGGTGACGGTTGAGACATGCCCCTGCGTGGCAATACCATGTCCGAACGTGACAGTGAGTTGCCCGAACGAAGTGAACGTCGGCCAGCCGATCACCTTCACGGCTAATGTTAGCGGCGGCGATGCGAGTATCACGCCGACCTTCAATTGGTCAGTCTCGGCAGGCACCATCAGCAGCGGTCAAGGCACGTCCTCGATCACGGTTGACACAGCCGACCTCGGTGGTCAGACCATCACGGCGACGGTCAACGTCAGCGGTTACCCGGCAACCTGTGCGGTGTCGAGCACCTGCTCGACGCAGGTCGTTAGAGCGGCTGCCCCTGCCCGCAGGGTTGACGAGTACGGCAACATCCGCTTCAACGATGAAAAGGCACGACTCGATAACTTCGCGATTGCGTTGCAAAACGAGCCGGGTTCGCAAGGGACAATCATCGCTTACGGCGGACGTGTCGGACGCGCCGGTGAGGCCCAAGCGCGCGCTGACCGTGCGCGTGACTACCTGGTGAATACGCGCGGCATTGACGCCGGGCGCATCCAGACCATCGATGGCGGATTCCGCGACACCCTGACGGTCGAGCTTTACGTTGTGCCAGCCGGTGCCACCGCACCCACGGCCAGCCCGACTGTCGATGCGACCGAGGTGCGGACAACCGCTCCGCGCCGCACCGGACGCCGCGGCCGTCGTCGTTAACCAGCCAATGAATGCACGCTCGCGTCTCTTATAAATCATAGAGACGTGACCTCTTCCGAATGCGGGCGATGCTTCCTCCGGGAAGCATCGCCCGCTTCGCTGCCTACCTTCTCCTTATTTGCCGCCTTAGTACAACTGCCTCAAACGCACTTTGCATCTCAACTGGCAGCCGAGCGCGTGACTCTCTTCTAACGTCGGCTTAAAAGTTTGCAGGCTCCGGTGCAAAATCAACGAACAATCACGTTCATTTCAAGATAAAATCAGGCAAGAGAAATCTGCCGGTATAATGGGACGGCTACCTCGGCTGAAATTTTTCGACCGCCACGATGCAGCTTATGAATCATAAAATCACCAGAACTCTTTTTTCGCTTTGTACTCTGTTCGCGCTGATTGTTTCGACCGCCACGAATCTGAATCGGGGAGTCGTCAAGGGCGCGACGATCACGGAAACGGGCGCGTCGCAGAGATCAATGCAGTGGAGTGTCACCGGCCCGTTGGGCGGGGATGTGCGCTCGCTGGTCATTGACCCGCAAGACCCGCAACGGCTTTACATCGGCACGCTCGACGGACAAATTTACACTTCAACGGACGGTGGGCTGGAGTGGACGAGACTCGCTGAGTTCAACCGCCCTGGACTCTACATCGATCACTTGATCGTTGATCCGCGAGACTCAAAAGTGGTCTACGCCGCCGCGCACCGACACAAGGAACCGGGCGGCTTCTTTAAGACAACGGACGGCGGCGCGACGTGGCGCGAATCGTCCGAGTTGAAGACCGAGGCAGTTCATTCGTTAACGCAGGCCGCGTCCAACGCTGATGTTTTAATCGCTGGCACGAACCGCGGCGTGTTTCGCTCCGCCGACGCGGGCGAGACTTGGGCACAACTGGCGACCTCGACAACGCCCGGCTTAATCAACGTCGAATCGCTCGCCATCGACCCGCGCGACGCAAACGTGATTTACGCCGGCACGTGGTACCTACCTTACAAAACGACTGACGGCGGCAATACCTGGAACATTATTAAGACTGGGATGATTGACGACTCGGATATCTTCGCGATTGAGATCGACAATCGTCATCCCGATCACGTCATCGCCTCGGCGTGCAGCGGCATCTACGAGACGAAGAACGGCGGCGCCAATTGGCGCAAGGTCAACGGCATCCCGTCGCAATCGCGGCGGACACGCGCGATTCTACAGCACCCGTCGAAGGCGAACGTGATCTATGCCGGGACGACCGAAGGCTTTTGGCTGTCAACCAACGGCGGCGACGACTGGCGCGTGACCACCAGCCGGCAGAACTTCGAGGTCAACGCGATTGCCGTCCACCCCAAGAACCCTGATATTGTTTACATCGGCACGAACAATTTCGGTTTAATGATTTCGCGCGATGGTGGCAAGACCTTCGCGCCGAGCAACGCCGGTTACAGCGGGCGCCGCGCTTACACGATCTTGCCCGACCGCGAAAAGCCTGGGCGCTTCTATGCGGCGACGATTAATACGGCGACCGGCGGCGGCTACTTCTATGTCAGCAACGACGGCGGCGAAACGTGGCAACTCTCTAACCGCAACATGCCGAACCGTCTGATTGCCTACGCGATTCTGCAAGACAAAGTCGACGGCAACATCATTTACCTCGGAACGAATTACGGCATGTATCGGTCGGATGATCGCGGCGCGTCGTGGGGGCCAATTACCGCGCCGCAGCCGAAGCCGCCCGTCAAGTCTAAGCGCGGGCGACGTGCTATCTCGGCGTCGACTGCGGCAGTCAGAAGAACTGATAGTCAAGAGGGGACGGCGGTTGCTCCGACAACTGCCGTCGTCAAGCGAACCGACGACAACGTGAAGCGCGCACAGGCTGCGCTGAATGCGATGAACTACAACGTCGGCACGCCGGACGGGGTCGCGGGGACGCGCACCGTGACGGCCGTTAGAAAGTTCCAGGCCGACAAAGGCATCCCGCAATCAGGCAAGTTTGATGACGCGACGCTGATCGCGCTCGGGCTTGCTGGCGGGATGCAGTCCGCAAGCGGCGCCGACGCAGCGCAGAACGCGCCGTTGTTCTTGAGCGATATTGTGAACGCGCTGGCATACACTGTTGACGAGCGCGACGGGCGTCCGGGACTACTCGCCGCGACCAACGTCGGACTCTTCCGCAGTTACGACCTGACGCGAGGGTGGGAGCGCATCGCTTACGGCACTGAGTTCGATGCGCGCACACTCTGCCTTTCAACGAGCGAGCAGAAGCCTTCAACCATCTATGTCGGCACGGCGACCTCCGGCGCGCTCGTTTCGCGTGATAGTGGGGCGACGTGGCAGCAGGTGACCGGCATCAGAACCGATGCTCCAGTCAACGTCATCGAGCAGGACCCGCAACGCGCCGACTACATCTACGTCGGTAGCACGCAGACCTTCTACGTTTCTCACGACGGCGGCGAGCGCTGGATGCGGCGCGGAGGCGGGTTGCCGCTCGGCAGCTTCACGAGCGTGGTCGTCAATTCGCAGAACACCGACGAGGTCTTCATCGGCAACGCTTATGAGTATGGCGGCACCGGCAGCGAGTTCAGCACGCGCGAAGGTGGCGGCGTGTTCCGCTCGACCGACGCCGGCATGACATGGGAGCGGCTTGACCCGGCGCTGCCGAGCCGACGCATTTGGTCCCTCGCGCTTGACAGCAGCGACCCCGGCAAGATACTTGTCGGCACACATTCAGCGGGAGTGTTCGTCGCGCGCCGTGGCGCAAACCCATCGGTCTCATCCGTGAAATAGCTGATGATTTGAAATCGAATTCTGTTCGGTTAGCGTATTTGATTTAGGGGACGGCGACGCGGGTGGTTCTTAACCGGCGTCGCCGTTTTTGTTGAAGTCAGTTGGGTTGTCGGAAGGGGTGGGGTCGTGCCGAAGATGAGGCGGTTGGCACGCTCGTAACATCTCTAATAGACATTATTGGAATTAAGCAGAACTAACGAAATCAAACAAATCAAGTGCTTCTAGCGGTTGACGACAAGTAACTCTCAGGTTATGTAAACCACAAGCTATTTCCATCACCCGA
>JACDEG010000134.1:0-4626 GCA_013816505.1 Pyrinomonadaceae bacterium
CCGCTCGGCAAACCGAATGACAGTTGTCAGAGCGAAAAATCGAAAACCGTTTCAATTGACAATCGAAAATCCCGGGTCGGAACTTACCATCACGACCGCCGGCCACGTAGGCGACTGCCCGGCCCGAAGAATCCTTCGTAGTTGCGCATCACGAGTTGCGCCTCAATCTGCGCCACTGTGTCCATCGCCACGCCGACCAAAATCAGCAATGATGTGCCGCCGAAGAAGAACTGATAACCCATGCCCGTCGGTATCCAACCGAGGCCCGGCGTCGTGCTGACAAAGGCGTCAAGCCCCGTCCCGATAAAGGGCAGGCGCGCGACCTTGAATCCGCTCAACATGATTTGCGGGATCAACGCCACCAGCGCGAGGTACAGCGCCCCCACCGCCGTCAGCCGCGTCAGAATCGTGTTCAAATATTCGGCGGTGTTTTTGCCCGGGCGGATGCCTGGAATGAAGCCGCCGTGCTTGCGAAGATTGTCCGCCACTTCATCGACGTTGAAAATAATCGTGATGTAGAAGAACGTGAAGATCACGATCAACGAAATGAAGACCAATTCGTAGTACGGGTCGCCGCCGTGAAAGGCGTTAAAGAAGCTATGCACTCTGAAGCGCCACGAGTCCGGCTGGGTCTGGTCGTACGAGATGAATTGCAGCAGGGTCTGCGGAATCGCCAGCATCGATGAAGCGAAGATGACCGGGATGACGCCGCCCATGTTCACCTTAAGCGGCATGTTGGTCTGCTGCCCGCCGACGACTTGCCGCCCGACATGGCGTTTGGCATAGCTGATCGGTACCTTGCGCCGTCCCGACTCGACGAAGACGATGAAGGCGATTAACGCGATCAGCATCGCCACGAGTGCGATCACGCCGATGCTCGCGAACGTGTCGCCGCCGCGCACGCGCGTGAAGACTTGTTGCACGCCGTTTGGCAGGCCGATGACAATGCCGGCAAAGATCAGCATCGAGATGCCGTTGCCAATGCCGCGTTCGGTAATCTGCTCGCCGAGCCACATCACAAAGATCGTACCGGTCGTCAGCGTCAACATCACGGTCAGGACGAACCCGAGGCCTTCGACGCCGACGTTGTTCGACTGGAGCCAGCGCGCAACGATGAACGTCTGGAACGCCGCGAGTGCGACCGTCAGGTAGCGCGTGTATTGAGTGATTTTTTGGCGACCAGCCTCGCCCTCCTCCTGAAGCTTTTTCAATTGCGGGAAGACAGTCGTCATCAGTTGCAGGATGATTGATGCCGTGATGTATGGCGTCACGCCGAGCGCAAAGACCGAGATGGTGCGGAAGTTGCCACCTGAAAACAGATCGAGGACGCCGAGCAGGGTGCTGCCCAGTTCGCTCCACACGCGCTCCAACTGCGCCTTGTTGATGCCCGGCGCGGTGACGTGCGCGCCGAGGCGGTAGACGGCCAGCATCGCGAGTGTAAACAGAATGCGGCGACGCAGGTCAGGCACGGTGAACATGTTACGCACGGCGGCGAAAAACTTATCCATATGATTGCTTCTTTCGCACTAGATATTAAGCCAGTGGTTCGGGGCGGCCTTTGCGCTCGTTTGTTTCCCAGGGCGCGCTCGCTCGAGACAGGATACAGAACCGAGGCTCATCACCGCAATAAAGCCAAAGACACAGGGAACTAATTTCCCTGCGTCCTTCAAGTGGCCCAGCTTTGGTGGCGGATGTAAACCGAAAAGCTTTATGGCTGCAGCGCGTCTGCCACTGGCGATTTCTCGATTAGTGTCACGGCCCCACCGGCGCGTTCGATCTTCTCGCGCGCGCTTTTCGTGAAGCGGTGCGCCGCGACTCGCAAGGCCTTTGAAACTTCGCCGGTGCCGAGCACCACCACATCACGCCGCCCCTTCGCGATGACGCCGCGCTCGTGCATCAACTCAGGCGTGATCTCTTCGTTCGCCTCGAATCTGCTGTCGAGCGATGCGAGGCTCACCTCGATCCACTGCTTTTTGAAAATATTGGTGAAGCCGCGCTTCGGCAGGCGGCGTTGCAGCGGCATCTGTCCGCCCTCGAAGCCGATCTTCGCGCTGTAGCCCGAACGCGACTTCTGTCCCTTGTTGCCGCGCCCGGCGGTCTTGCCGAGGCCAGAGCCGGGGCCGCGACCGACGCGCTTCTTTTTATGCGTCGAACCCGCCGCCGGGCGTAGATTGTTCAAACCGATAGCCATGTTTCACTCCGCTGCGATGTTCAGATTTCCGACTTCAAATACGACAGTCTCTGTGATCGCAAACTTCGGTCACTCCACGATCCGCAACAGGTGCGGCACTTTCGCGACCACGCCGCGCATCGAAGCGTCGTCGGGACGCTCGACGATCTGGTTAAGCTTCGTCAGACCGACGCCGCGCACAATCTCTTTATGCTTTTTCGGAGCGGCGATGAAGCTCCGGTAATACTGAATGCGGATTTTCCCGCCGCCATCGCCGCCCGCCTGCTCTTTGTTATCGTCAGCCATTTGAACACCTCAATCAATAGTCGACGGCAGTTGCACCTGATCGTTCCATACCGTCCGCTCAGCCGTCTGCCGCCTGACAACTCACTGCTTATAACTCTTCGACCTGCTTACCGCGCAGGCGCGCCAACTCCAGAGGGTCTTTCATATTGAGCAGACCGTTGAAGGTCGCCCGCACAACGTTATGCGGGTTAGTCGAGCCGAGCACCTTAGTGCGCACGTCGTGGACGCCCACCGCCTGCATCACGGCCCGCACCGCGCCGCCAGCGATCACGCCCGTACCTTCCGAGGCCGGTTTCATCATCACGCGCCCCGCGCCGTGCGTCCCGATCAATTGGTGCGGCAGCGTATTGTTGATGAGCGGCACCCGGATCAAATTCTTTTTCGCCGACTCAATCGCCTTCTTGATGGCGAGCGGCACTTCACGCGCCTTGCCGCTACCGAAACCGACATGCCCCGCCTCGTCGCCGATCACGACGAGAGCCGCGAAGCTCAAATTCTTGCCGCCCTTGACGACCTTTGTCACGCGGTTGATCGAGATCACCTGGTCTTTAAGGTCAAGCCCTTGCGCCGAAATTCTTTGTTTAGGTTGTCGCATCAATTATTCCTGTAGTGCCACGCCAGCATCCCCGGCCTCAGTGCCGACAGCCTGCTCGCTCTTATTCAGTCCCGATTCGCGCGCCGCGTCGGCGAGTGCTTTGACACGTCCGTGATAACGGTAGCCGCCGCGGTCGAAGACGACGCTACTGATGCCCTTCGCCGTAGCCCGCTCGGCAATCAATTGGCCGATGCGCCGCGCGGCGTCGATGTTGCCGCCGGTGCCGCCGCGCAAATCCTTCTCCGTCGTCGAGGCCGCCGCAATCGTCTGCCCCTGTTCATCGTCGATGATCTGGGCGTAGATATGGTTCAGGCTGCGGTAGATCGCCAGGCGCGGGCGCTCCGCAGTGCCTTGCACCTTGCGTCGAATCCGCTGATGTACACCCCTGCGAACCGCTGCTCTATCTTTCTGTGCCATCTCGTTGCTCCATTTTAAGTCTGCGCGTAAAACACAATTAGCATCCCTGTCAATTCCTTTTTAGCGACGAGCCGCGCACCTAAAATCAAATTTATTTACCCGTCTTGCCTGGTCTCAGTTTGATCGCCACGTTGGCGTAGCGCACGCCCTTACCTTTGTATGGGTCGGGCTTGCGCAGGCGGTACATCTCGGCGGCGACCTGACCAAGTCGCTGCTTGTCGATGCCGGTTAGCGTCAACGTTAGTTGGTACTGCTGAATCGATGACTTCGCCGGAACGCGCTCGCTCTTGACATCAATGCCGGCGGGCAGCGGAAACTCGATTGGGTGCGAGTAGCCGAGCGAGAAGATGACCTTCTTGCCCTGCACGTCGGCCTTATAACCGACACCGACGACATCCAACTGTTTCGTGAAGCCTTCGGTGACGCCGACAATCGCGTTGTTCGCCAGGGCGCGCGCCAATCCATGCAAAGCCGCGAGATCGTCCGAAGCGCGCTCGGCCTGCAACTGATCGCCGTCCAGCTTGAAAACAATTCCTTCCGGGATGGGCGTCTTCAAAATCCCCTTCGGGCCTTTTACTTCCAACTCACGCTCGCCCACAGTTACCGTTACGCCCTTCGGCACGGCAATGACTTTCTTTCCGATACGAGACATGTCAAAACCTCGGTTGATTCATTCGTTCGAGTATTCGTTGAGCCAGTTGAGTCATCGAACACACGAATCAATAGATTGCCGCCAGCACCTCGCCACCGACATTTTCGCGGCGCGCGCGCTTGCCGCTCATCAGGCCGCGCGAGGTCGAGATGATGTTGACGCCGTAGCCGCCGAGCACCCTCGGTATCTCGCCCGAACCCATGTAGACGCGCCGGCCTGGCCGCGACACACGCGACAGATGCGAGATCGAAGAGGTGCCCCGCGCGTCGTAGCGCAGAAAGATGCGGATCGTGCGCTTAACGCCCTCACCCTTGATGACGAAGTTGTTGATGTAGCCCTCTTCCTTCAGGATGCGGGCGACCTCCAGCTTTAATTTCGACGCCGGGATATCGACGCGCGAATGCTTAGCGGTAATCGCGTTGCGCATCCGCGTCAGCATGTCGGCAATAGGATCAGTCATTACTCAACTCCAAGATTAGGGTCGGG
>JACDEG010000134.1:4636-12915 GCA_013816505.1 Pyrinomonadaceae bacterium
GGGGGCCAGGGGCCAGGGGTCGGGGAATTTTTTTACTGACACCCGACCCCTGACACCCGGCCCCCACTTTATTTACCAACTCGATTTCGTGACGCCGGGAATCTGCCCCTGTAGCGCCAGTTCGCGGAAGCAGATGCGGCACAGCTTGAACTTGCGCAGGTAGCCACGCGGCCGCCCACAGCGTTGACAGCGCGAGTAGGCGCGCGATGAAAACTTGGGTTTCCGATTCGCTTTCGCAATTAACGATTTCTTTGCCATAAATCCTTCTCGTCCGAGAGCCTCAGACATCACAGACCGCCAAGATTCTTACTGCCGGAACGGCATCCCGAGCGCCTTGAGGAGCGCACGCGCCTGCTCGTCGTTGGGCGCGGTCGTCACAATCGAGATGTTCATGCCGCGTGCTTTGTCCACTTTGTTGAAATCAATCTCAGGAAAAATCAGCTGGTCGCGGATGCCGAGCGTGTAGTTACCGCGCCCGTCGAAAGCCTTCGGCGAGACGCCGCGGAAATCCCTGACGCGCGGCAACGCGACCGACACGAGGCGGTCAAAGAATTCGTACATCCGGTCGCCCCTGAGCGTCACCATCGTGCCGATGGGCATGCCCTGACGCAGCTTGAACGAAGCGATGGACTTCTTGGCGCGCGTCGTGACCGGCTTCTGCCCAACAATCGATGCTAGCTCTTCCGCCGCTGTGTCGATGATCTTCGCGTTCGCGATGGCCTCGCCCATCCCCATGTTGATGACGACCTTCTCCAGACGCGGCGTCGCCATCGGATTGGTGATGTCGAACTCTTTCGCAATCGCCAGGGCGACCTCTTTTTGGTAACGCTCTTTTAATCTTGCTGCCATTCTCGTCCACACCTCACATGCAAATTCCCGGGTCTCGCCGCCGGTATTCACGAAAACCGACGAACGCTCGCGAACGGCGTTACCGGGCATGCGGTATCAATTTTTTCAGTTAAGCCTTGTCGAGCGCATGACCGCTCTTCGCCGCGACACGGGTTTTCGAGCCGTCGTCGGCGACTTGGTATTTGACGCGCGTCGGATCGCCCGTCTGCGGGTCAATCAACTGCACGTTCGAGATGCTGATAAAAGCCTCTCGGTCGATAATGCCGCCGCCCCGATTGTTCTGCGGGTTGGCGCGCTGGTGTTTCTTTTGAATCGCCACGCCTTCAACCTTGATGCGGCCTTTGACGGGCAGCACTTCGAGCACGCGGCCCCGCTTGCCGTTATCGCGCCCGGTGATCACAACGACTTGGTCGCCCTTCCTGATCCGGGCACGCTTCGTTCCTTTGGCTGTGACTGCTGCCATCTCTATATTACCTCCGGCGCGAGTGACACGATTTTCATGAAGCTACGGTCGCGAAGCTCGCGCGCGACCGGGCCGAAAACGCGCGTGCCGATGGGCGTCCCGTCATCCTTAATCAATACTGCGGCGTTCTGGTCGAAGCGGATGTACGTCCCGTCTTTGCGGCGCACCTCTTTACGCGTGCGCACGATCACAGCGTTATGTACCGTGCCCTTCTTCACCGTACCGTCGGGCGAAGCCTCTTTAACCGTGACCTTAATTTTGTCGCCGAGGCTCGCCGTGCGCCCCGTCGAGCCGCCGATGCCCATAATCATTTCCACGCGACGCGCCCCCGAATTGTCCGCCACATCCAGAGACGACTGCATTTGAATAGCCATGACTCACTCCGTTCGCGCTGTCAGCAGTCAGCTTTCAGCCTTCAGCTTTTTGTCTTTTGCTGATAGCTGAGCGCTGTTAGCTGAAAGCTATTTCTCTGCTTTCTGTACGATCTCTACCACGCGCCAACGCTTTCTCGCCGAAAGCGGCCGCGTCTCGACGATTCGCACCTTATCACCGATGCTCGCGCCCTGCTCGTTGTGCGCCATAAACTTCGATGTACGGCGGACGTAACGACGATACTTCGGGTGCTTAATCAAGCGATCCACGCGCACCACGACCGTCTTCTCCATTTTGTCGGACGCGACGATGCCGACCTTCTCGGCGCGACGCCCGCGCTTGCCGGCTTCTGTGCCCGAAGCGTTACCGGGCTGCGCGTCGACGTTCGGCGCGACTTTGTGCGCGAGCGTCTCGCCGGAGGTCGTCTCTTCTGCCGTTGTCTCGTCTGCCGTCTCTTCGGCGACCGACGGCTGAGCGTTCGAAACCGCTCCTGATTCTTCTTCTCTGTTTTCTTCTGCCATTTTAATTTCCCGTCAATCGTGAGTCTTAAGTCTGAACGCGAGGCGCAAGCGTTCGGCGTTCGGCGACTCCGAGTTTCTTTAGCGTGTCGTCTCCGCGGCGGCGCGATGTCGCATCAGGGTTTGCACGCGGGCGAGTGTTTTCTTTTCTTCGCGCACACGCTTCACGGCGTCCATCTCGCCGAGCGCCAATTTGAATTTGAGGCGGAACAGAGACTCCTTCAAGCGCACGGCTTCCTCGCGCAAATCGCTGTCCGACATGTCAACCAGCTTGTTCAATTCCTCGCGTCTCTTCATGCCTAGACCGCCCCCCCTTCCTGATCCGCGCGCGTCACAAACCTGGTCTTGATCGGAAGCTTCTGCGCCGCCAGACGCATCGCCTCGCGCGCCACGTCCTCCTCGACCCCCTCAATCTCGTAGAGAATGCGCCCCGGTTTGACGACTGCGACCCAGTACTCCGGCGCGCCTTTGCCTTTGCCCATGCGCGTCTCGGCCGGCTTCTTCGTCACCGGCTTATCCGGGAACATGCGAATCCAAATCTTGCCACCGCGCTTGATGTGGCGTGTCATCGCGATCCGGGCCGCTTCGATCTGGCGGTCGGTGATCCAGGCCGGCTCAAGGCACTTCAACCCGTACTCACCGAAGCTGATCTCGGCGCCGCGTGTCGCCTGCCCGGTCATGCGCCCGCGCATCTGCTTCCGGTGCTTAACTTTCTTCGGCATCAACATAGTGTTTCGCTCCGCTCAACAAGATGTCAGAGGCTGGATGTCAGATGTTGGTTTCTTAAACTTACTAACATCTGACCTCTAACATCCTTTCTACTATCTTCCGCGCGGGCGACGGTCACGGCGGTCACCCTTATCAGCGCCCTCGCCGCCTTCGCGCTCGCGGCGCGTGCGCGGGCGACGGTCGCCGCGTTCGCCGCGCGGCTCGTTGATCGGGTCGGTCGCCGTGCCGCGCGCCATCGCCGCCCTTGGGTCGAGGATGTCACCGCGGTAAATCCAGACTTTGACCCCGATGACACCGTACGTCGTGTGTGCCTCGGCAAGTCCGTAGTCAATATCGGCGCGCAGCGTGTGCAGCGGCAGACGCCCCTGCAAATACCACTCGCTGCGGGCGATTTCGGCCCCGTTCAGACGCCCGCCGACTTTGACCTTAATACCCTGGCCGCCGAATCTGAGCGTCTCTTCGACGGTTTTCCGCATCGCCCGCCGAAAGGCGATACGCTTTTCGAGTTGCGCCGCAATCTTCTCGGCCTGCAACTGCGCGTTTAATTCCGGCTTGTGAACTTCCTGGATTGAGACGAGCACTTCACGACCCGTGCGCGACGCGATGTCAGCCTTGAGCTTATCTATCTCCGCGCCCTTGCGCCCGATGATGATTCCGGGGCGCGACGTGTAGATAATGATCTTCAGGCGATTGGCCGCCCGTTCGACATCGACGTGCGAGACGCCCGCCCCAGCGAAGCGGTGCTTCAGGTCGCGCTTTAACTTCAGGTCTTCGATCAGGAAATCGCCGTATTGCTTTTTGGCGAACCAGTGCGAATGCCAGTCCTTGTTATAGCCGAGGCGGAAGCCGTAGGGATGAACTTTCTGACCCACAATATTCTCCGTTCAACTGTTATTGAGCAGCCTGTTGTTCCGACGGGGCCGCTTCGTCATTTTTGTTGGCCCGCTCGGTCCGGCCCGCGCCGCTGTTTGATTTCGGCGCGACGACGGGTCTGACGCCGGGACTACCGACGCGGCGGGCTTTCGACTTGTTGCCCCTGACAAGTTCTCTGTCTTCGCTCGACACCAGCACGGTCACGTGACAGAAGTGGCGGCGTTCGCGATATGCGCGTCCCTGTGGCGCGGGGCGCACGCGGCGTCGATTCTTGGTCGGGCCCTGGTCGACGAAGCAGGCTTTAACCCACAGGTCGTCGGGGTCGACGGCGATGTTGGCTCGCTCCGCCGTCTCGGTCGCGTTGGCAATTGCCGAACGGACGCAGGCCTCGATCCCGTCAGCGGCGCGCTTGTTTGTGTATTGCAACACGGCCAATGCTTCGTTGACATTCTTGCCGCGAATCATGTCGATCACGAGTCGCGCCTTTTGCGCCGACCCGTGTAAGTATTTAGCGCTCGCTCTGGCTTCCATCTCTAACCTCAGTAATGAGTAATCAGTGATTAAGTGATGAGTGACGCTTGTCGCCCAAACACTAGAGCACCCGTCGCGGCTATCTTCCTACCTTCGACGCCTTCTCGGTCTTCGTGCCGGCGTGGCCTTTGAAGGTGCGCGTCGGCGCAAACTCGCCGAGCTTGTGCCCGACCATATTCTCGCTGACGTAGACGGGCAGATGACGCTTGCCGTTATGAACTCCAAATGTCAACCCGACCATATCGGGCGTGATGGTTGAGCGGCGCGACCAAGTTTTGATTGCCGGCGGGCGATTGGCCCCCTGCCGGATGCGGTCAACCGCCTTCTGCACATGATCGTCAACAAACGCGCCTTTTTTTAATGAACGTGCCATCTCGTTTCGCTTCGCTCCACTTCAAAGAGATGAAGGATGAATAAAATCAAGAATACAGAATGCACCACACAGCACACAGTAGGAAACGAGCCGCTTGGTATCTTCGGTGTTCCGTATTTCTTGTTCTGTATTCATCCCTCATCCTTCCGCCCTCACGTGGATTCAACTTGTAAGTGCAACTCTGCAACCATAAGACACCGCAGAGGTAAAATCGTCTGGCTGTGTTGTAGGCTCTATTGCTTGCAACAGTTATGCCGTAACGAAAGACGCTAACAGGCGTCCGGTGAACAGATACCGCGTTGCACTTACAACTTGAATTCACGTCATCCCTTAAGAGTCCCTCATCCCTTATTTAACTCTGCGGTCGCGCACGATCATCTTCGTGGTGCGCTTGTTCCGACGGGTCTTGTAGCCGCGCGTCGGCTGCCCCCACGGAGTGACCGGGTGACGCCCGCCAGAAGTCTTACCTTCACCGCCGCCGTGCGGGTGATCGACCGGATTCATTGCGACGCCGCGCACGTGCGGGCGGATGCCCTTCCAACGCGAGCGCCCGGCCTTACCGAGACTTTCATTCTCGTGCTCGACGTTGCCGACCTGTCCGACCGTCGCCATGCATACCACCGGCACGCGGCGGATCTCGCCCGAAGGCATGCGAAGCTGTGCATAGTCGCCTTCCTTCGCCACAAGCTGCGCGAACGCGCCAGCGGAGCGAGCCATCTGGCCGCCCTTGCCCGGACGCAGTTCGATGTTGTGAATCTGCGTGCCGAGAGGGATGTTGCGAATCGGCAGAGCATTGCCCGGCAGGATGTCCGCTTCGGGACCGCTCATGATCGTCTTGCCGACATCGAGACCGGCTGGTGCGATGATGTAACGCTTCTCGCCGTCCAGATAAGTGACGAGTGCGATGTGCGCCGAGCGGTTCGGGTCGTACTCAATCTGCGAGATGCGGCCCGGTACGCCCGCCTTGTCGCGCTTAAAGTCGATGATGCGATAGAAACGCTTGTGGCCTCCGCCGCGCCGTCGCACCGTGATGTGCCCGTCGTTGTTGCGTCCCGAAATGCGCTTCTTCGGTTCGAGCAGAGATCGTTCCGGCTCGGCCCCTTTGGTCAACTCGTCACGCGTCAGATAGGTCTGGTAACGACGCGCCGGCGATGTCGGTGTCAGTTTCTTGATGCCCATAACTTTATAAAAGAATGAGGGCGGAGGGATGAAGGATGAAGAGGAAGAAACTAATATGTCTCATCCCTCATCCCTCCGCCCTCATCCCTTAAATTGATTCTCCGTACTCGAACGGCTCCTGGCCGTCTTCGAGCGTTACGTAGGCTTTCTTCCAGGAAGGCTTGCGGCCCTCAAAGCGCCCGCGCCGGGCCTTCTTGCCCATGTAATTGATGGTGCGTACTGCGTCGACTTTGACCTGAAAAATTCTTTCGACGGCGGACTTGATCTCCGGCTTGGTTGCGTGGCGGTCGACGCGAAAGGTCAGCAACTGCCGCCCGTCCCGCGACTCTTCCTTGGCGACCAGAGCCTTTTCCGTAATCACCGGCGACTTGATGATGTCCCACACAGTTCTCATCTTCTTTACGCCGCCTCCTCTTCGCCATGCTGGCCCACCGCGCCGTCATCTTTCGTCTGCGGGTCAAGGATGCGCCCCAACTCTTCAGCCGCCGCGCGCGACAGCACCAGTTTTTCGTGATAGAGCAAATCGTAGATGTTCACCCCACGACTCGTCACCACCTTCGTCCGCTTGACGTTGCGCGACGCGAGAAACAGGTTTTGGTTCTCCAGCGAATCGACGACCAGCGTCTTACCTTCGAAGCCGAGTGCGGCGAGTGCGGCGATAAACTGTTTCGTCTTCGGTTGATCGAGGGTGAAGCCATCGAGCACTACCAATCCGCCTTCGCGCAGGCGCTCGGAGAGGGCGGAGCGCAACGCGCCACGCCGCATCTTTTTCGGTAGATTCTGCGACCAGTCGCGCGACTGCGGGCCGTGCGCGTTGCCGCCGCCCTTCCACAGCGGCGAGCGGATCGACGCGATGCGCGCGCGCCCCGTGCCTTTCTGCTTCCACAGCTTGCGGCCTGAGCCGGAGACATCGCCGCGCGTCTTCGTGCCGACCGTGCCCTGCCGCGCGTTCGCCATGAACGCCCGCATCGCAGCGTGTATCAACGGCTCGTTCAATGCCGCGCCGAATACGGCGTCGGACAGTTCGAGGTCGCCGACTTCATCATTCTTCAGATTGCGCACCTTCACGGTAGGCATTGCATTCACTCCATTCGAGTCTGGAGTCTTGAAGTCTGAAGTCGTGAGTCACTGGCTTTTGACTCCAGACTTCAAGACTCCAGACTCACGACTACTTCCTCTGTCTCGCCGCCTTCTTAACAATAACGACGGTGCCGTTTGCGCCCGGCACAGCGCCGCGCACCATCAGCAGATTGTTTTCAACGTCGACACGGGCCACGGTTAACCTTTTGATTGACACACGCACGTCGCCCATGTGCCCCGACGAGCGCGTGCCCTTGATGACGCGCGATGGATAGGCCGACGCACCGATGGAACCCGGCGCGCGGACGTTCATTGAGCCGTGTGACTCAGGCCCGCGCTTGAAGTTGTGACGCTTGATTGTGCCGGCGAAGCCGCGCCCCTTGCTGCGCCCAACCACGTCGATGGTGTCACCGTCCGCGAACTGATCGACCAGAATCTTGTCGCCCACGTTCAATTCGCCGTCAGGGGCATCGAGGCGGAACTCTTTCAGCACGCGGGTCGGAGGCAAACCGCCACCGGTCTTTTCGAAGTGACCGCGCATCGGCTTGTTGACGTTCTTCAACTTCACGGGGCGCTCTTCGACCAATCCGACCTGCACCGCGTCGTAACCGTCCGGCCCGGCCGCCGACTTTTTCTGCACCACGACGCACGGCCCAGCCTTAATCACCGTTACCGGAGTAACCGTCCCGTCCGGGGCGAACAACTGCGTCATGCCAACTTTCTTACCGATGATTCCGTTAACCATCACGTACCTCAGTTTTCGCTTTCCGGTTTTCAGATTTCAGTCACGGCTCAAACCCAGTCACTGAAAACTGAAAACTGAAAGCTCGCAATTACCGATCCCTGCCGAACGCTTTAATCTCGACATCGACACCCGCTGGAAGGTCAAGCTTCATTAACGCATCAACCGTCTGCGGCGTCGGGTCGAGGATGTCCATCAGGCGCTTGTGGGTTCTGATCTCGAACTGCTCGCGCGACTTTTTGTCGACGTGCGGCGAGCGTAACACCGTCCACTTGTTTTTCGAGGTCGGGAGCGGGATCGGCCCGGCAACCCGTGCGCCGGTGCGCTTCGCCGTCTCGACGATTTCTGATGTGGACTGATCGAGCACGCGATGATCGTATGCCTTGAGCCTGATTCTGATTTTTTCGTTCATCATTACTAAGTTCTCAGTTTTCGGTTTTCAGTTAGCAGCCATCAGCGTTAGCTGAGAACTGAAAACTGCTCGCTGTTGACTATTCGACGATTTCGGAGATGGTCCCGGCGCCCACCGTCCGCCCACCCTCCCGGATCGCAAACCGTAACCCCTTCTCC
>JACDEG010000583.1 GCA_013816505.1 Pyrinomonadaceae bacterium
GCTTGCGTCAGGGCCGGGCGAGTGGCTCTTCGGCAACTGGCAGTTGGGCGGCATCCTTTCGCTGCTGTCAGGATTGCCGCTGGACCACACGATCAATATTGACACTCAAAACAATGGTGGACGTGTGCGCGGCAACTGGGTGCGCAATCCGAACCTGCCAGCTTCAGAGCGCACGATTGACCGCTGGTTCGACACCGGGTTTGTGATGGCAGCCGCGTCGGGTCAGATTGGCAACGCCGGACGCAACCTGATTACGGGACCCGGAAGAAAGAACTTTGACTTCATGCTGGCAAGGAATTTCCTGATGCCGTGGGAAGGTCATCAACTTCAATTCCGCTTCGAGTCATTCAACTTTACGAACACGCCCAACTTCGGCGCGCCGAACACGGCGGTAGGCACTGTAAATGCGGGACGCATCATTTCGGCTGATGAGCCGCGCCGCATTCAATTCGCGCTGAAGTACGTCTTTTGAAGAGATGAACTTCTGTGCTCGATCTACGACCGCGACTCGAATGTTCGAAAAACCATTGGCGGGAAAATTATGGACGGCTCAAGGCTTCGACCTGGATGCGCGCTAAAAGTGGTTATCGGGAAACAGGTGAAAACAATTCTCGAAAGCATTAAAGCGCTTTTCATTGTGGCGCTCCTGCTCGGTTTAGTATTCAACTCACCGGCAAGTGCGGTACAGAAGCGCAAACCAAACATCATCTTCATCCTTGCAGATGATCTCGGCTATGGCGATGTTGGCCCTTACGGGCAAAAACAGATCAAGACGCCGAACATTGATCGGTTGGCCGCCGAAGGAACACGCTTCACGCAGGCCTATGCCGGCGGCACGGTCTGTGCTCCTTCGCGCAGCGCATTAATGACCGGTCTGCACACGGGACACGCTCCGGTCCGAGCCAACGCTGGAACAATTCCCCTCCGACCGGAAGACACGACCGTAGCTGAAGTGCTGCATCAGGCGGGTTACAGAACCGGAGGCTTTGGTAAGTGGGGGCTTGGTGATGCTGGGTCACTCGGCGCTCCAAACAAACAGGGCTTCGATGAGTTTTTTGGCTACCTGCACCAGATTCATGCTCATTCCTACTACCCTGAGTTTTTGTGGAAGAACGAAGAAAAGTATTCTCTACCGAAAAATCAGAACGGTAAAGAAGAACAATACAGCGCCGATCTAATTGCTGAGCAGGCGCTTCAGTTTATTCGTAATCACAAAGACGAGCCATTCTTCCTATACGCAGCTTTTGCACTGCCGCACGGCAAGTTTGAGATTCCGAGCGATGAGCCGTACACAAATATGAACTGGCCGCAAACTGAAAAGAATTTCGCGGCGATGGTTACGCGCTTGGATACTCAAGTCGGCGCGATCATGCGATTACTCAAGGAACTGCGACTAGACGACAGCACGATTGTGTTCTTCACAAGTGATAATGGCGGCCCATCAGGAAGCAACCACAAGGCAGGGTTCTTCCGCAGCAACGGTAGCCTCCGCGGAGAGAAAGGCGACCTTTACGAAGGGGGCATTCGCGTGCCGATGATCGTCCGTTGGCCTTGGAAAATAATGCCCGGCAAGGTCAGCGACTTGCCGTGGGCCTTTTGGGACTTTGTACCGACGGTTGCCGCGCTTAGTGGCACCAAGACGCCGCCGAACATCGATGGCATCTCTGTTCTTCCGACGCTGCTCGGAGCTAAAGTTGCCGGCCATGAGCAACAGCAGCATCAATTTCTATACTGGGAGCACCATCTGTTTGACAGAAAGATGAGCACCCTTCGCGAGAACGCGATGATACAAGCTGTGCGGATGGGTGATTGGAAGGGAGTGCGGTTAAAACCAAACTCACCGCTGGAGCTTTACGATTTGAAAAACGATCACGGGGAGACGATGAACATCGCCACCAAACATCCTGAAATCGTTTTTAAACTCGAGGCCTACATGAAGACGGCGCGCACCGAACCGCGACCGCACAACACCGGGAGCTTCGAGTATGCGCATTAGAGCAAATCTCAAATGTGTGGATCGCTTGAACTACACTACGACTTGCAGTATTTGATGATTCTCTGCGTGAGCTTCCACACCTTTAACCTCTTTCTGACGACCTGTCTCAGGTTCGCTGATCTTGATGGTGTATTTACCGGGCGCGAACACGTGAGGCTGAAAACTCTGGCTTGCAATGCGTAGCGCGTAAAGAACATCACCGGTCTGCTCTTCGGTGACCTGAACTACAGGATTCTCTACACCCTTCACTTTGAGAGTGGGCAAGTGGGCTGCGGCTTTGCGGCCGTAGTTGTCGAGTATGTTGATTGTCACGGGCCAACCGGGGAACTGCGTTCCCGGCCTCAAAGGGTCGGCAAGAAACGGCCAGCATTCGATGATGATCTTGCGATTCCTCTTATCGAAGCGCACGAGTCCGATGCCCGAGGCCTTGTCCTGCATCGCTTCCAATACGGGCTTGCGTGGCTCGACGGCCCCACTCGCGACGGCAAGCACAGTCAGCGGGTTGCCGAAATTGTCAATGAACTCGCCGGTGTTATCGGGCGCTCCCTCCGGTCGGTTCTTTCCAGGTTCTGTCGGCTCCCACCACCGCGGATAACCAACGTTGACCGCCGGTCCGGCGAATGCCACGCCCGCATCACCATGCTCGTCTACACCGTAGTGCACCACTGCCGGCAGATGCTGGTCGCCTGCGATATGCACGGCGAAGGCCTTGCGAATCTCGCGCAGAGCATCGTTGCGCGGTGTCTGCGGCCAGCCGTTCGCGTCATAATCGGCCCGCAACCGTTCCCTGATTGCGCCGTGCGTCGTCGCCATCGCGCTGAAGATAGTCTGCGAAATGACCGCCTTCATGTCAGCGCCGTGCCAATCTGACGCCCACTCGCGGAGGAACTTCATCTGCCGCTCGCCAAGCAACTCTAATCCCGGCAGGTCGGCAGTCTTCGGGTTGAAGTTTGGATTAATCACATGATCGCCGCGGTCTCCTGTTGGCGGCACTTTGCCTTCAGGACCAGACTTAAACATGCGGTCAGCGATGACGGCGAAGCTCACCCGGCCATAGGTCATCGGCCCGTAATAGACGCTGATGTTCTGCTTGATCGGCCTTGGGTCGTAAGCATCGGGATGATGCGCCGTCTGCGTGCGGTGAACTACGTTGACCCAGGTAGGGTGCATGTCGTAGCCGCCCATCTCCTGCGTGCCATGCCTTGCGGCACCACTTTCGCCCCACACATTGCCTTGATAAACGTCGTGGTCGTCGGGCAGCGAAAGACTCGGGCGGTCGCGCGTGATCTCGCGCCAGGTCCAACCGTGCATATACCACTTGCGCAGGTAATCGAGAATGGCGACGTCGAGCGGTCCACGCTGGATGCCATAGCCGCCGGTGCTTTCGTAAAACTGGTCGCCGACGAATGCGAGCAGGTCAGGGTTTAACTTGCTCATATTCTCAACGTAAAGCGTGTTGGGGAAAGCTGCGTGAATATTGCAAGAGACATCGGCTACGGTGAGAATCGGCTGGTCCACCGGATCACGCCGCACGGTGCCGGTCCAGTGATGTTCCTGCTTCTTCAAGTCCGCAGAAATCATCGTATAGGCGAGGCGATACGGCACGTCCGCCTTATCATTCCATTTCTCTATTCGGAATGACGCAGTGCGCGCCTCCTCGTGGATCTTCTCTTCAGCGATAGTTTGCCACCTGCTACGATTCTTCCGAATTTGCAGCCGGACGGTTTGCGAATCCTTCGCGCCGACGGGCGGCATCTGCGCGGTGAGCTTCATCACACCATTGCTCAGTGAGTAGTGCGAGAAGAG
>JACDEG010000584.1 GCA_013816505.1 Pyrinomonadaceae bacterium
CATCCAATGCCGCAAGTGTGCCTGCCTTTTCATCGTCGCTGTACTTTCGTTTTAGTTTCGCCATCGAAGTGCTCCCTATGGCAGCGAAGCTGCATGATGAAGTTCAATGTCCGCACCGTCTGCAATCCGCTTCGGAAGGTGGGCGCGACACGCTCACGTATTGTGCGCCATCCGCGGCTCGATATAAGCCTGCGCCTCTTCTAACGTAATCTCATACCCGCGTTCGCGCGCCTTAACCTGAAAATCCCTCGACATCGATTCCACGTCCAGCGCAGCAATTCCTTGCCTTCACCCTTCTTTTGTGCGGCATATGCCACAAAATCCACTTTATTGTCCGCTCGACAGCGCAAGTGCTTTATCATTATCGCTGTACTGCCGCCGATCTCGTGCCATCCGTCACCCCCACCAACTAAAACATTCGGAGAGATTAAATTTTAGCAGCCGTGTCAGTCACCGCCTGCTCCAGAATTGCCCTCCAATCATCCGGGTGAGCACTCGCCGCGAACTGCGCTTCCGCCTGGCCGAGCGTGTAACCGTTCTCGAGCAACTCCGCGATGATGTGCGCCTGCTCGGCGATTTCCTCTGGCTGAAGCCTCCGGTTCGGATCGGAAACCGAAGGCGCATCCTGTTCCGGAGCCTTCGCCTTCTGATTCCCTGCTCGGTGGCCCGCATGTGACTTGTGAGCGAGTTTCCGGCGCATGTGCGCAGTCAGGAACGCCGGCACATTGGAGACGGATTCTGCGCGCGCCGCAGCCTCTTCCAACTCGCCAACGATGACACCAGCGAGCGTGGCCCACTGCTCACGATCCGCGGCTTTCGGAGTGCGCCCGGTTAGCTTTTGGGTGGCTTCGCATAAAGCAGCATTGAAGTCTGATAATGCTACCGTTGCTTCATCATCAATAGTATTTGTCTTAAAAGAAGTCTTAGGCAGCACGGAAGTAATTGTGCCTACTTCACTTAGACCCCTGTCACCCGGGTCAATTTCTGACCCCTGTACCAGTGGTAGATTCTGACCCCTGTCACCCCTGTCACCCCTGTCACCCCTCTTCAGTCCGATTTCTTCTGGTAGATAGACAGTAAAGACATTACCTCCGTGCTCACCGGGTTTTTCTTCCACTTTAATGAGTCCAGATGATACCAACCGCTGAAGATGTGACCGATACGTGTGCCGGGTCATCCCCGCTCCGCTCATCACGCGCTCGGTCGGGATGCGGGCCGAGACGGTCGGCACAATCGCACCGCGCGTCTGGGAGTAGAGGTAATCGTAAAGTTGCTTGCCTTTGCCGGTGAAGACACCAGCCGGGATCGCGTCACGCACCACCGAATTGGCAACACGCGTGAAGTCCCGTCTTGGGGCAATGTCCCCTGTGACCCCTGTGACCCCTGTCACAGGGGTAGGTAATTGCTTTGTTTCTTCGCCAAGTTTGGTGCCATCATCGAAGAGATTACTCAGCTCGTCGCTATGATCTTCTCTCTTGTGGGTATCGGGCGTTAAGGCCTTCTGATTCCGCTCCCGCAAGGTCTTCAAGTCCGACTTTTTCATTACCGAACCTTTCTCGAATTTCGTTTGCCAAGTTGAAGAAAGAGAGCGCTGCCGGGGAAGCAATGTTAGTTTCGTAAATTGATTTACCGATGCCGGTCGCCTGATTCACGGCCGCTGCGTCAGGTATCCACGACTCAAACATGTTCGCCTTAAAGGTCGCCTCAACCTGCGCCCGCACTTCTTTATCAACTGTCTGGCGCGGTTTATATTTCGTGGACAGTGCCATGATGATCATCTTGGGCGCATGAGCTTTACGCACCGCCGCGACCATGCGCATCACTTGACCCAAGCCCACCAGCGCGAAATTGCTCGACTCGATGGGAATGATGGTCATGTCCGACATCGCCAGCGCGTTTAAAGTCGGTGCGCGTAGTGCCGGCGGCGTGTCGATCACGCAATAGTCATAGCCAGTCCGGACGGCCGCGAGTTTGTTCTTGAGCAGGAGGTCACGCGACACCGGCTGTCCCTCAATGAGGGTTTCGGCGTCGTGGTCAAGGCAAGAGGGAATTAAGTCTAGTTTCGGGCGGGCGCGCGTCAGGTATGCGGCGATGTCACCCCGCGAATCAATCATCATCCGGTGCGCCGTGCAGCGCGTGGACTCCAACTCTTTGAGGTCAGTGCCAAGCGCGACGGAGAGATTACCCTGCGGATCAAGATCGACAGCCAGCACGCGCGACCCTTGATTGGCGAGCACGATTGCCAGGTTCAGCGCGGTGGTGGTTTTCGCGCAACCGCCCTTGTGGTTGGCAATAACAATTGTTTTCACGGCCAGTTCTCCGCAGGCTTTCAATAGTTGTTCGGGTTGTCCGTCGTCAGTCCTTCGGCGGTTCCCGCCGCGAGCAGATCAAGGTCGGCGGTGATCAGCATGAGCGGCGCGAGATTGCGTCACCTGAAAGCCCCTCCACACTGCGCCCTGTTCAACCTACGCCCCTTGAACCAAGGTGCAGCCTTGTCCGCACGCACCTGTCTTGAATGACACCACAAAAACTGGCTGTGATGGTAGGTGCTTCTCGCGCGTATCGCCCTTTCTTCTCTAACCGCTTTCCGGGTGATGACAGGTGCAGCCGATCTCCATCATGCGCACCTTCGCCGCGTCCTCGCACTCTTCGCCACAGTATTTACTGTCCTTCGCCGCCGGGCACCCGCATGTCTCTCGCGCACACTTGTTCTTGTTCTCTTCGTTCACCATCTCAATCAACCTCCCTACTATGCTTTACTTCTTGCCGGTAAAAAGTGGCCCATCCGTTTTGAGATCAGAGAGCACACAGTGATGCTACGGTTTGCGCCGAAGCCTTGTGCACCGCACCCCCGCTTGCTGCTGTTGGAGTTGCGCCTCCTCCTTCTCTTTACGCTTCTGCGCTCGCTCGGCTTGTTTTTGCTCTCGCTTGTCTGAGGCCGTTTGCGGTTGGCGGGACTCCTGCGTGAGACCCGGCGACGGGCAGGCGATGGCAACGCTGATGAGCAGCAGAGTTTTAGCGAGATGTCTCATAAGTAGCTCCTTACTTCTTCCCTCTCTTCTTCGTAACTATCACGCGCCCGTCTTGACCGCTCGCCGGGCTTGGCTTCGGCTTCGGCGGTCTGCCCGCCGTTGGTGGTCGCCCTTGCGGACGATCTTCTACCGCCGCCAAGTCAGCACGGCGAATCATGTATACGCTAGCGAACTTCTCAGCCTTCAAGCGCTCGTTCCTAATCAACTGCAAGACACGCTGTCGGGTGATGCCGAGATGTCGCGCCGCATCGCTTGTCGAGATGTATTCGTCTGCCTTCATGCCGCGCATTATAAACGGAAACCCTTGCCACGTAAATATATTTTCACACTAGAACACTTTTCGCTTGACAATAGTTTCTGAATGGCGATAATAATGCTTGTCGGTTAGCAATAGTTATTCACAAACGAAAGGCGAGAAACAAATATTCATCCTGAGAAACAAACAGCAGCTTGCGAAGGCCATCGACAACGCGAAGGCCTTGCACCCGAAAGTCCGCATGATTGAGTTCGGCGAGTACCAAGTGAGTGGCAGCACCGGCAACACCTACACGGTGCTGTGCTACCGCGCTAACGGCGAGAAGATGGTTGACTGCAATTGCCCGTCGAGAGTGCCATGCAAGCACTCTGCTGCGGCCATCGCGTTACACGTTCATGTGGCGGCACGACGCGGCCACTAAACAAAGAGGGCTTTCCAGTGCGACAACACCGGAAAGCCCTCCAACATCCACCCTTCAAAGAAAGGTAAATGCTATGCAGAAGAAAGATACCA
>JACDEG010000585.1 GCA_013816505.1 Pyrinomonadaceae bacterium
GCGCGATGTGATACCGCACACGATGAACATCCCCAGCCCGCGCTATTACGGGCTGTTCAATCCGACGCCGCTGCCCATCGCGGTGTGGGCCGACGCGCTCGCCTCGGCGATTAATCAGAACGGTGCAGCGTGGCGCAACAGTCCTTCGGCCAGCGTCATCGAGGCGCGTGTGCTGCGCTGGCTGTGCGAATTGATCGGTTACGGCGCGGAGAGTTACGGGACATTAACGAGCGGCGGCTCCGAAGCCAACCTGATCGCGCTAAAGTGCGCGCGCGACCGCAAGCTCGACGGCGCGCGCGACCACGGCATCGCGGCCACGGCGTCGCCCGCGACGAATCTCGTCGTCTACGCCTCCGAGCAGTGCCATTACTCTCTGGAGAAGAGCGTCGACATTCTCGGTCTGGGGCGGCGGAACCTGCGCAAGATTCCGACTGATGAACGCTTTCATATCCGCATCGGCGCGCTCCGCGAAGCGATTGCGCGTGATGTGGAAAACGGCGCTGTACCGCTGTGCGTCGCGGGCGCAGCCGGAGCGACTTCGACCGGTGCCGTCGATGCGCTGGACGAGTTGGCCGACTGCGCGGCTGAGTATAATTTGTGGTTCCACGTCGACGCGGCGTATGGTGGCGCGCTCGCGTTTTCAGAACAGCACCGCGCGCGTCTGAGCGGAATCGCCCGCGCCGATTCGGTTACTTTCGACCCGCATAAGTGGATGTTCGTTCCGTTTTCGTGTGGGGCGGTGCTGGTGCGCGACGGCGGGCGCGTGCTGCGCGATGCCTTCGACATCACGCCGGAGTATCTCAGCGAAGAACGTGGCGGCGACGATGTCGAGTACGATTTCTTTCGCTACGGCCAACTCGGCACGCGCCACTTCAACGCGCTGAAAGTTTGGATGGCGTTGAAGAGCCTCGGCGTCCGCGGGTACGCCGCGATCATCGAGCGCCAGATCGAATTGAGTAGCTACTTCGCGCGGCGCCTCGGCGACTTGACTGAGTTCGTACTGCTCGGCGAGGTGGAGACCGCTGTCTGCTGTTTTCGCTTCGCGTCGGAGGCGTTGTCGGGGGCGGACGACGCGGCGCGCGACGCGGTGCAGAAGGCGCTGCAACAGCGTGTCGAACGCAGCGGCAAAGCGTGGCTGTCGACGACCGTGCTGCATCATCGGCGCGCTCTCCGTGTGAATGTTAATAGCTTTTTGACCGAGCGGCGACACATCGATGATCTGATAGAATTGCTGCGGCGCGAGGGTGCGGCGGTGCTCGCTGAAATCTCGGCGGGCGGAAGTGAAAGCTCTCATGAAATCCATTTCGATTGAGCGGGCGCGGCGGTTACTCGGCGCGGGGTCGTTGTTGCTGCTGCTGTTGCTGCTGCCATCGTCGGTGCTCGTGGGTGCGACGGTTGCCGATGATGTCGCCCAGAAGACCGTCGGGACCGCGCCGCGAGGAACGAAGTCTGTGTTCGGACCGCGCTCGCTGCCGGCGCTCACGACGCGCGCCGAATTCGAGCCGCTGTCGCGCGTCTACACAGACACACAGTACGCGTTGTCGCACATCATGTTCGTGATCGACCGCCAGAGCGACAACCGAATCTACTACGTCAACTCGAAGCGTTACCGCTTTCATAAAGACTTCGTCAACGGCACCTATCTGTCGCTCGAACGGGGGCGCGAGTTTTTCGAGAACAACTATTTGAAGCCGAACCGCCGATTCATCCTCGGCACGATCGCGTACCAGACCCCTCTGCGGCGCTGGACTTTCGAATTTTGGGAGGGCGACCTGATACCCGCCGCGCAGATCAAGCTCGCGTCCGAGGTCATCAATCGGACGTTCTTCGAGCGCGTCGCGTACAAGCCGAATTCGCTGCGGCAGGAAGAGGCTTCCGCCGGCATCGAAAAGCTTGAGCGCGTTTTGCAGAGCGACCTGGCGCGCGAGCAGGAGTATCAGGCGCTGAACGTCGCGCGCGGCATCGGACGCATCCACATCATCGACAAGCTGGATGATCACGTCGAGATCGGCTCAAATGAAATTTTGGTACTCAACGAAGTGCCCCTCAACATCCCGCCAGTCGCCGGCATCATCATCGCGCGACCGTCGACGCCGCTGTCGCATGTCAACCTGCTGGCGAAGTCGTGGGGCGTGCCGAACGCTTACATCAAGAACGCGCACCAGCTTTTGAAACAGTATGACGGATGGTGGGTGACGTTCGAAACCGTGCGCGATAAGTACACGATCAAGCGCGCCGACGTGAACCAGTTGGACGAGTATCAAAAGCGCCTCGCCGTGCGGCTCGACGTGATGACGCCGCGCTTCAATCTATCGATCAGGCGACTCGCAGGTTTGAGCGAGCAGCGCGCGGTGATGGCCGGGGTCTACGGCGCGAAGTCGGCGAATCTCGGCCAGGTCACGGGCGCGCGTTTGAGCGGCATCGTCGTGCCGAATGGGCTCACGATTCCGATCTTTTACTACGATCAGTTCATCAAACAGAACAAGCTCGAAGATTCGATCTACGAGATGATGAACGATCAGCGTTTCGTCCACGACCCGGCGTACCGCCGCGCGCGCCTCGCGGAGTTGCGCGAGCGCATCCGGCGCGGCGAACTCAACGACGAACTCCGCGTGGCTGTCCTGAAGCGTGTGCGTGCCGAGTTCGCCGACAGGGGCGTGTTCGTGCGCAGTTCGTCGAACGCCGAGGATTTGCCGAACTTCAACGGCGCCGGACTCTACTCGACCGTGCCGAACGTGCGCGGCGAGTCGCAGTTGGCCGAAGCGATTAAAACCGTCTGGGCGTCGCTGTGGAATTTCGAAGCTTACGAAGCGCGCGAGCGTGCCGGAATTGACCACGCGAAAGTTTTCATGGCAGTGCTGATCCAGGAAGGAATCAACGCCGACAGCGCGGGCGTGATGATTACTACCGACCCTTACGACCGCGACAACCGCGGCGCAATCTACATCAGCGCCAAGCGTGGCCTCGGCAGCAAAGTCGTCGATGGGGGAAAGAGAATCGCCGAACAGGTTATCTTTCGCCCGCGCAGTAATTCCGTCCGCGTGCTGACGCGATCCGACGAAGAGAGTCTGCTGACGTTCGACGAAAGCGGCGGCGTTAAAGAGGTGCCGATCATCGGCGAGCGCGCGGTGTTGACGGACGCAATGGTGCGACGCCTGGCACGCGCCGCAACGTCCGTCAAGCGAATCTTCGGCGGGCGCGAGCAGGACATCGAGTGGGTCTATATGGGCGGGCAGCTCTACATCGTACAGTCCCGACCCTTCATCGAAGGGAGTTGAACAGTGTCAAAAAGAATTCATGCCCGATGGCCCCTCCGTGGGCAGTTGTGCTGGGCGGTGTGTGTGGCGTTGTGTGCGATCACGTTCGGCGCGTGCCACAGATCTGCCCGGCCCGCTGCCGATTCCGTCGCCGGCGGGACGAGCGTCGCAAACTCTTCGAGCGTGCCGGCGGCGAAACGTTCGAATGAAGGCCCTGGCGCGTCGGTCGATCCATCAAGCTACGACGCCGAGATTGCGGACCTTGAAAAGCAAGCGGAGAAGAGTCCGTCCGATGACGCGCTCGCCGACGCGCTCTCCCGGTCCTACGTGCGTCGCGCGCTGGCGCGGCGACAGGCGGGTAACTTCCGCGAAGCGGAGCGCGATTATCAGAACGCTCTGCGCCACAATCCCGACAACGAAGAAGCCCAGCAGGGCGTCGCCGACATCACATTGCAGACGGGGCGCGAGGCCACCGGCGAAAACGGCGAGCCGGCCCCATTGCCGATCACACCTAACGCGGCGACCACGGGCGAG
>JACDEG010000586.1 GCA_013816505.1 Pyrinomonadaceae bacterium
CAGCTACCTCGACGCGCAGGTGGGTAATCTGGTTAATGAACTCAGCACCCGCGGCCTGGACAAGAACACACTCGTCATCTTCACAAGCGACAACGGCGCCACCTATAGTAGCGGTGTTGATGCGAAGTTCTTCAACAGCGTGGGCGGTCTGCGCGGGTTAAAAGGGGATGTTTACGAAGGCGGCATCCGCGTGCCGTTCATTGCCCGGTGGCCAGGGCACATCCCCGCCGGCGCCATGTCAGACCACATCGGCGCCAACTGGGACATGTGGGCCACGTTTGCCGACCTGCTCGGCCGGCAACCGCCAGCTGGCACCGATGGCATCTCGATCCTGCCGACGCTGCTCGGCAAAGGAAAACAGCAGGAACACGAGTATCTGTACTGGGAGTTCGGACCTAAGGGCGGGCAGCAGGCGGTGCGGATGGGCGGCTGGAAGGGCGTGCGCACGGGCATCAAACAGAATCCTGACGCGCCAATTCAGCTTTACGATCTTTCGATTGATGTAGGCGAAACGAAAGATGTAGCTGCCGAACATCCTGACATCGTCAAGCGCATCGCAGAGATCGCGCGCCGGGCGCACAGGCCGTCAGCTATCGAGCGGTTTAACTTTTTGACTCGGTAATGATGAATGACATGCCGCTTGCTCGCGATTTTCGATTGGGAGTTAAGCAGTAGCTGACCCCCTGCTTTTCGGGTTCTGCCTCTTAACCTTGTTTAGTTCCGCCCTAAATTTACGGGAGAAACATTAAATGCGTAAAAGCACGGACGCACCACTCAAATATCTTTGCTTTAGTTCGCTCGCGTTAACACTGTTAATAATGGCAACCTCGTTAACCGCGCTCGGCCAAGTCACCGGCGCGGCGACCCTTCTGGGTGTGATCGCGGACAACACCGGAGCCGTCGTTCCGGGCGCCGAAGTGGAAACGGAAAATCTTGAAACCGGTGTGACATTCAATGCGGTGACTAATGATGAAGGATTGTATCGCCTCTCCGGTTTGTCTCCTGGTCGTTACAGTCTGAAAGTTACCGCTCAGGGTTTCGCCGTCACGTCAACGCCAGAGGTCAGGCTTGAAGTCGGGCAAACCGCGAGACTCGACTACAGCCTCACGGTCGGAAGCCTTTCGCAGACAATTGAAGTTATTGCTTCCGCTACGCTGCTCAACAGCGAAACCACCGAAGTCGGGCAGGTGATTGACGGCAAGCGCATCACCGAAATGCCGCTCAACGGACGCAATTACCTGCAACTGGCCCAACTGACAGCGGGCGTGCTACCAGCAGGAAACGTCGGCGCAGGCAGCCGCACTGCTGATGAAGGCGGCTTCGTCGCGTTCGGTCAGCACACTTATCAAAACAACGTGCTGCTCGATGGCAGCGACAACAGTTCCCGCGCCAGCGGCGGCCCCCTCGGGTTCCAAGCGCAGGCGGTCAAACCTCCGGTTGACGCCGTGTCTGAGTTCAAGGTACTGACCAACAACACCTCTGCCGAGTTCGGCTACTCGACCGGCGCGAAGGTTATCGTCTCGACCAAAGCAGGCACGAACGAGTTTCACGGCTCGGCGTATGAATTTTTGCGCAACGACGTTTTCGATGCGACCAACTTCTTTGCCAACCGCGCCGGATCGAAGAAGCCACCATTCAAACAGAACCAGTTCGGCGGAACCATCGGCGGCCCGCTCTTCAAAAGCAAGGCATTCTTCTTTTTCAGCTATCAAGGCACCCTGCTGCGGATCGGCAGAAGCTTCACTTCGACTGTGCCGAGCCGCGACATCAAGGAACGCGGCGACTTCTCCCAACAACCCGTACAGCGCCGCAATGTTTACGATCCACTGCTCATACGTGGCAGCGGTGCAAATGCTCTTCGCCAGCAATTTCCCAACAACACGATTCTGCTCAACCGCTGGGACCCGGTGGCCGCCGCGCTCATCAAACTCTATCCCGATCCAAACATTCCGGGGCGCGAGCATCTCACGGACAACTATTTCTTTTCACCGACGGCGAGCGACGACGCCGATCAGTACGATGCTCGCGGTGATTATAATTTCAGTGATAATCATCGCTTTTATGCTCGTTATTCCTATCGCAAACAAGACAGCGTCGAGCCTGGACCATTGCCGTTGCCGGCAGACGGCGGATTGTGGACGACGACGGTACTGCGCGGTCACAACATTGCGGCTAATCTGACCAGCACGCTCGGCGCGTCAAAGACTAACGAATTCCGCTTCGGCCTTACTCATTTCCCGACACGCTTCGACATCCCATACACGGAAAATCTCAATCCGACATTCGGAATAAGAAACGCGCCTGGCGACAACTTGGACGATAAACTCGATCACGGCTATTCGCGCATGTCGCCGAGCGGCTATGCCGAAATCGGTTCACGTTCGTTCTGGCCTAACATCAATAATCTGGATAATCTAACAATCGCCGATACCTTCTCCTGGCAGATCAGCAATCATACCCTGAAGTTCGGAGCTGAACACCGACGCTTGAAAATCTTCCGTGAAGCCCAACGCTTCCGCCGCGGCCAACTCGCTTTCGGCGGCGTCTACACGTCCGAGAGACCCAATGATGCCGCCAGCCGCGCCAACACCGGCAACGGACTGGCCGATTTCCTGCTCGGCTACGCGAGCGGCGGGACATACGGCGCAGCGCAAGGTGAAGATGTCATCTCTCCTTACTATGCTGCATTTATTCAGGAGGATTGGAAGGTGGCGCCGAACCTGACATTGAATCTCGGTGTGCGCTGGGAGACAACTCTGGGACCCTTCTTTCCTAACTCTCAAGAGCAGACGGTCTCGCGTTACCTGTTGCCTGAATTTTATGGAACTTCGATTGGGCAGGAAGGCGTGCAGTTTCCGCAAGACGACAGAGATTGCGGTTGCGAAACTGCTTACAACAATGTTGCGCCGCGCGTCGGGCTGGCCTGGAAGATGAATGACAAAACAGTTGTTCGCGCAGGGTTCGGAATTTATTTCGGCCAGTCTGACAGCATCTCTGGTGAAGCGGCCCATTACGCTCCTGGACCACCTAGAGCCAATGAAATTGCCTTCCCGACCGATCGTATAAATCCGGTCGCCCGGTTGCAAGTCGGGTTTCCTGATTTGCCGGTTGGCACGACGATACCGACCAACGCTTCGATTTTCGTGGCGGACTTCAGATTACCAACCCCGTACTCGCAACAATGGTTTCTGGATGTGCAGCGCAGTCTGCCGCTGGACATCGTGCTGACGGTTGGATATGCCGGAGCGGGTACCAGGCACCTCGCCACAACACGAAACATCAACGCTCCGGCGACGCCTGATCCGATCATCCCCGCTGCCAATCGCCGAAGACTGCGCTCGCAGTTCAACGCGATCACCGTAAATGAAAATTCGTCGAGCGCCAACTACAATTCGATGACGGCTAAAGCTGAACGGCGTTTCACCCAAGGGTTCACACTGCTGAGTTCCTTCACTTGGTCACACAACATCGACTTCGGTGGCGAGACCCTTGCCAACAATCAACCGTTCACTGCTTACAGGGATAACTACAATCCAGGACTGGAAAGAGGAAGTTCCAATCTGGACCGCCGTCTGGCCTTCGTGACGAGCTACGTTTACGAGTTACCGTTCGGCAAAGGAAAGAGGTGGCTTGCGTCAGGGCCGGGCGAGTGGCTCTTCGGCAACTGGCAGTTGGGCGGCATCCTTTCGCTGCTGTCAGGATTGCCGCTGGACCACACGATCAATATTGACACTCAAAACAATGGTGGACGTGTTCGCGGCAACTGGGTGCGCAATCCGAACC
>JACDEG010000587.1 GCA_013816505.1 Pyrinomonadaceae bacterium
GTGCAGCACCTGCTGGTAGAGAAACAAGAGGGCCGAGAGCGCGACGTTCTGGGTCGAGGCGGCGACCTGCCCGTCCACCGCCAGATGCGACAGGTACTGTCGAATTTCGTCGACGCCCATCTCCTGCGGGTGGCGTTTGTGATGGTAGAGGATGAAGCGACGGATGATGGCGACGTAAGCGGTTTCGGTGCGGATGCTGTAATGGCGCAGCCGGAGGGTGGCACGAACTTCATCGAGGAGTTGGGACATGAGGCAAAATACTCGACTTGAGAGGGCAAGATGTGAGAAAACTACGTGGATGATAAAGCAGAAGAGCGGTAAAAGACAGCTTCGCGGTGTGTTAGACCGGTCGCGGTCTAACACCACCGGTGGGCGGTAATTACCGGTACCGGTCTAATTAAGCGTTATGTTGCTGTTGTGTGCTATGGCGCCAAATGTGAAGAGATTCATTGATGGAGATTCAACGCGAGTTCGACGTATCAAGCTTAGTCATCAATTTTGCTATCCGTCAGACGGGAGCAACCTCTGTCCGTCACCTTGATACGTCGAACTCGCGCTTGTTTGCCATTTATTCAAGGCGCGTGCCTGTCGCGGTGGCGCAGACGGTGGCGATTACGTTGTTGTTGGCGTCGAGGACCTCCAAGGTGAGGGTAATGTTTAACTCGTCGCCATCCCTGCTGAGTTTAATGTCCTGCATGATCTTCGACGTCCCGGCGAAACTGCCGTCCGGGTTAAAACGGAAGAACATGAACTTGGCGGCGTAGCGCCGCCCGCCATTGTGCCGCCAGACTCCCTGGCCGGTGCTGCGGAACGCGGGGCTGGCGCCGTTGCTGGTTTCCACAACCGTTCCCCCGCGAACGTATGTAATTAGCGATTGGATGTTTCCAATGGGATCGCCGGTTCGACAATTACGGATTGTGATTTGCGTAAGCCATGTGCCTTCCAGTCTTCTGGCTTGCGCGGAATGCTCCGACGATTCCTGTGGCCCGGTCTCTTCCGCATCCTGCGGCTCATGTTCTCTTGCATCCTGCCCCAAGACCGGAACCTGTGAAATTGTGAGCGCGAGCAGGAGCGCCAGCGCCCCGCTATTAATCGTTTTCAGCCATGTCTTTTTCATTTTTCTCCTTATTTCGGTTTTAGAATTTGTGCCGAACTGTTCAGCCCGGCCTCAAGCGCGGCGATACTCTTCCAAAATCATTATGAAAGTCCTTAGAATGCAGTTAAAAGTTTTATGAAGTTTCTGAAAGCGAGATATGAACGAGCCGCAAGCACACATTTTTGAGTTTGGCGACTTTCGCGTGGACACTGCCAAACGACTGTTTTTAGGGTGCGACGGCGAGTCTATATCGCTGACGCCCAAAGTTTTTCAGACCCTGCTGTACCTGGTGCAGCACGGCGGCAGAGTGATTGATAAAGATGAGTTGATGGAGGCCATCTGGCCGGACACCGTCGTCGAGGAAAACAATCTTAATCAGAACATCTCCACGCTGCGGCGCGTGCTGGGCGAGAACAGAGGCGAGCATCGCTACATTGCGACCGTTTCGGGGCGCGGCTATCGCTTCGTCCCAGAGGTGAGAACGCGCACAGGTGAAGATACCGAGCGTGAGGCGGCACAGGAAGCTGAGCGCCAGCCGGATGAGGAAAAACCTACCGTCGCACACATCAGCGCCGCACCTCAATTGAATCACCGCCCTGCAACACAACAGCGCACTGTGTGGCTCGCGCTGTTGGCGGGCATCATTCTCTTAGGACTCGGCGGCGCGGCTTTTTATTTTTGGCGCACGCCGGTGAAGCCAGCTTCGGTTTCGTCAATCAAAACCATCGCCGTGCTGCCGTTTAAGCCTTTAGTCGCGGAGAATCATGATGAGTCTCTGGAAATGGGAATGGCTGACACTTTGATCGCCAGACTCAGCTACAGCCGGGAAATTGTGGTGCGTCCGCTCGGTTCTGTCCGCAAGTACGGCGATTTGCAGCAAGACCCTCTGGGCGCCGGGCGCGAGTTGAACGTCGAATCGGTCTTGGACGGCAGCATACAAAGATGGGGCGACCACGTCCGCGTCAACGTGCGGCTGGTCAGCGTCGCGGACGGCGCGTCGCTGTGGGTTGGCACGTTTGATGAAAAGTTCACGAATATCTTTGCCGTTCAGGATGTCATCTCGGAGAAAGTTGCGAAAGCGTTGGCGCTCAAACTGAGCAGCGAAGAAAAACAGCGGTTGACTAAACGCTACACGGAAAACGCCGAAGCTTACGAACTATACTTAAAGGGACGCTACTACTGGGGCAAAATAACTAGGTCGGAAACCAGAAAGAGCATTCAGTGTTTTCAACAGGCGATTGATGTTGACCCTGACTACGCGCTGGCTTACGCGGGTTTGTCGGACGCCTACCGCACTCTGCCAATCGCTCACGACACGCCGTCCAAAGATGCTTTCCCGCAAGCTAAAGCGGCTGCGATGAAGGCTCTGGAAATTGATGAATCGCTCGCCGAAGCGCATGTTTCATTGGGCTTTATCAAATTCTGGTTTGATTGGGATTGGGACGGCGCAGAAAGTGAATTCAAGCGAGCCATCGAACTCAACCCGAATGAGGCATATGCCCACGTCTCTTACGCTCACTTGTTGTCGAACTTGGGACGGCACCACGAAGCTCTCGCCGAGGCTAAACGCGCCAGAGAGCTTGACCCGCTTTCGCTAAGAATTAACGCACTCGAAGCACAGTTTCTTCTCTATGCCGGGCGCTCCGACGAGGCGCTTGCCAGAACGAACAAGATGTTTGAGATTGATCCGAATTTTTGGGTCGCGCACAACTGGTTGGGAAGAATATACCTTCAAAAGCAAATGTATGCCGAAGCCCTTGCTGCCTTCAATAAGGCCAAAGAATTATCCGACAGCACTGAACCGATTCCACAAATTGGATACGCACAGGCTGTCTCCGGTCAACGCGAGCAAGCGCGGGTGACGCTGGAAGAATTGAGACAGTTGTCAAACAAAGAGAACGTCCCCGCCTATTTCTTCGCCTTGATTTACAACGGCTTGGGCGAGCGGGACGAAGCGTTGAAGTGGCTGGAAAAATCGTATCAGGAACGCGAAGTCCAACTGACATTCACTAAGGTTGATACGAGGTGGAATGAGTTTCGCTCAGACGCGCGCTTCGCGGCTCTCATCAAACGCATGAATCTTGAGTAATAATTAAGGGAAGCCGCCACAGGAAACGATAACAGCGATGAAAAATATCGGCAAATTTCCTAGAGGTGTACGCAACATAACAACGCCATGCAGCCGACCGCGAATAGCGTTGTTTTCATGCGCGAGACTTTCCGCTCATCAAGTTGTGTGTGCGGCGGCTGATGGTGGGCGTTATGCCGCTCCTGCTGGACAGAAACCATAGCAGCGTCGTTAACTCACGTCGCCGTCTGTAACCTCGTTAGTGCGGCGTATCTGTTTCCTGCAACGGACGGCCTAACAAGCGAATGAACGCGACCGCCCACACGTAGCCTCTCATCAATCTCTATTCGGGCGGCGCGTTATTCGCAGCGTTGAACTAAACCGCTCCGCGGTGGCTGGTGTGTGACCCTGACGTTGATGCTTGCAACTCTTGCCAATCACCCGCTAGCGCGGCTTGCGCGACCGCACCTCGACGTCGCCGATGGCATCCGACCACTGGCGACACTCAGCCGCCAAGCCTTTGCAGCGGAGGCGAGCACCATTACCCATAGGGTCAGTGCCTGCCCCGCGGTTTAGTCCAACCATTAGTTGAAGCCGACACGCTGACG
>JACDEG010000135.1 GCA_013816505.1 Pyrinomonadaceae bacterium
AACTTAGTATTCGCGCCACGCGCCGGGGAAAATTTTCGATTGATCGAAGGTGAACTTCAGCACTTCGCCTTTCGGCACTCCGGGTTGGGCTTTCGAATCCGGCCACGGCTGATAGTCGTTCGCTGTTTCCTGGGCGGAAGTGTTGACGGCGACGAACACGAAGACAATCAGCAAGAGCAAAATGTGTGATGGTTTCATGGACATGTATTCTGTTCATTTCCTGCCATCTGTCAAAGCGCCACCGAACACAAAGAACGGCGGCGTCAGCGACAACCTCGATTCGCTGGCGGCGCCGCTGTGGATCGACCCTTTGAATCTTAATCCCCATTTGACGGCTTCAAGTTTCTCGGCGCGACTATTTCGTCGTATTCTGTCTGAATCTTAAACGCATCAGCCGCAGCTAAAACGGGGCCACGGATTCGAAAACTGAGATGGGACTAATATCGCACGAATCGTTGACCATCTGGTGTAACAATTACTTCGCCCCGACGCAGCGGACGGAGCAGGCGTTGCTGCGCGAAGGAATCGGCGAGCATCGTTTGATGATGAACGATTCGCGGCAGGACGGCGCGACGGGTGACGCCGAGCGTGCGTTGCTGGATGCTGACATCGCGTTCGGCGCGCCTGACCCGGAGACGGTGATGCGCGCCGAAAAATTGCGTTGGATTCAACTCAACAGCGCCGGTTATACGGCGTATGACCGGGACGATTTCAGGCGGGCGCTCGCATCGCGCGGGGCGATTATGACAAACAGCTCCGCCGTCTATGACGAGCCGTGCGCGCAGCACCTTCTGGCGATGATGTTGAGTTTGGCGCGCGGACTGCCCGACTCGCTCGAGGCGCAACGCAGCACGCGCATGTGGCGCATGGAAGACATCCGTCTCAACTCGCGCCTGCTAAACGGGCAGACCGTCGTGCTTCTCGGATTCGGCGCCATCGCGCAAAGACTCGTCGAGTTGCTCGCGCCATTCGGGATGAATATCATCGGCGTGCGCCGGCGGGTCAGCGGAAATGAGCCGGTGCGCGTCGTCAGAGAGGCCGACGTTGACCACTACCTGCCGCTTGCCGATCACGTCGTCAACACGCTGCCCGCCAACACCGGCACTGCGAACTTTATCGATGCGCGTCGGCTCGCGAGGCTTAAGCCGGGGGCGATTCTGTACAACATCGGTCGCGGCACGACCGTCGATCAGGACGCGCTGTTGCGTCGCTTAGAAGATGGACAACTGGCCGCCGCTTATCTTGATGTCACCGATCCGGAGCCGTTGCCACCCGACCATCCGCTGTGGGCGGAGCCTCATTGTTACATCACACCGCACACCGCCGGTGGGCACGCCGATGAAAAGGAACGGCAGGTAAATCACTTTCTCGAAAACCTGCACCGCTATTTGAACGGCGCAGAACTTGTCAACCGCATCATCTAAAAAAACCATGAAAAATTATCAATCATCCGGCAACGTCAAACATGAAGCGAAACAAGCGGTCGAGCGGACGCTCGCCAGTCCGTGGGTTGAACGTCTCGCTCGGTTCGGTTACGCCGCGAAGGGAGCGGTCTACATTACCATCGGTGTGCTGTCCGCAATGACCGCTTTCGGCGTCGGCGGTCGTCTCACAGATTCGCGCGGCGCGCTGGGTACGATCCTTGATCAGCCCTTCGGCAAAATCTTGCTCGGTCTGGTAGCCGTGGGTCTCTTCGGGTACGCACTCTGGCGTTTCGTGCAGGCGGGCGTTGATCCCGATCAGAAGGGGACGGGACCGAAGGGCATCGCGGTGCGCACCGGCTACACTTTCAGCGGAATACTGCACACCGGATTGGCGCTGACGGCTGCCAGCCTGGTGCTCAGCAATGGCGGTGGTGGCGGCAAGGGTAGCAGTAACAGTACTCAGAGTTGGACGGCGAGTGTGCTCGCGCATGATTACGGGCGCTGGCTGGTCGGGATTATTGGTGCGGGAATCATCGGCTTCGCGATCAGCCAGTTTTACAAGGCGTACAGCACCAAGTTCCTTAAAAAATTAAATCTTGAGGGGATGAGCAGCAACGGCGAGCGTTGGGTCACGCGCAGCGGCAGACTTGGCTTTGCAGCGCGCGGCGTGGTCTTTGCGTTAGTCGGATTCTTTGTCGTGCAGGCGGCGTGGACTTATGACGCGAGCAAGGTTAAGGATACGGGCGGGGCGCTCGCATCAATCGCCGGGGGGCCTTTCGGTTGGACGGCACTTCTGATTGTCGCGCTCGGACTCGTCGCCTACGGAGTGTTCATGCTCGTCGAGGCGCGATACCGCCGCATCGTTACGCACTGAACAGTTTTCAGTTTTGAGTTTTTAGTCTTGAGCTGAAAACCGAAAACTTTTTGATTTGTGACAGGTACTCTTCGGTCAAACATTTCATTCGTGGCTGATTCTTTTTCTTGAAGTCTACACTTATGACGATGCCGATTCGTCGGGAGAGTTCGTCTCCTCGGCGATGGCCGCGATGGTTTCTTCGACCGTCGATGGGGTGTCGGGGAGGCGCGTCCAACCTGTCGGCGTGTGTTGAAAGCGTTCGGTGTGGGATGGGATGAAGCTCGCTGTTTCGGGTTGCCACGTGACGCGCTCAACTTCGATGCCGGGATGATTCACGCGGATGACGTTGAATGAGTTAGATTCGCCCCGGCCCCGCGTCGAGGTTGCCGTCCCGGCTTGAATGATGAGCGCAGAATGTCCTTCGATACGGTAACGTGTGGCGGTGTGACCGATATGGCTCAGGTGAATGTGACCGGCGAGCAGCACGTCCGCGCCGCACCGTGCAAGCGTCTGCATCGCCATCTCGGCGCGTCCGAGCAAAGCGTCTTCGTCGTGTCCGGCCGGGACGTCAAACGGGTGGTGCGTCACGACGATCTTCGTCATCCCATCCTTCAGCGCGCACATCCGCTCGCGGATCATCGCGACCTGCTCTTCATTAATCCTGCCGCCCTTGAACGTCAGCGAGCGCGCGGTGTTGACGCCGACAACCGCTATCTCGTCGTCCATGTAGAACGGCGCGAGGTCGTCTGAGATATAGCGGCGGTAATTGTCGAGCGGCGTCAGGAAACGCGCCAGAATGTTGTAGAGCGGCACGTCGTGGTTGCCCGGCACGACGACCTGCGGTTGCGGCAGGCGGTCGAGAAAGGCACGCGCTTCCATGAACTGCTCGGCGCGGGCGCGCTGCGTCAAATCGCCGGAGATGACGACGACATCCGGCCTCAGCTCGCTGACAAACTTAACCAGCGGATCGACGAGTTGATAGTCGATGCGTCCGAAGTGAATGTCAGAAAGGTGGACGAGTGCACGCATAGCTCAGTTTTCTCCTTTGCGTTCATCTTCAGCCCGCGGCACGATCACGCGCAACACTCCGGGGCGGATGCGATAATGAAGCGGTGCCTGCATCACGCTCACTTCGCCGTCTGTTGCGACGAGCAGTCGATTGCGGCGCGTCTCGATCCATAATTCTTCAACGCACATTTGATCGAAGTCGGGAGCCTCGCCGGGGTGCCAGCCGAAGAGCGCCGCGAGGGAGAGTTGTATCAACCGCGCGCGCCCGACGCGGTGCGCGACGTACAGCGACAGGTGCCTTTTGTCGAGGCACGAGCGCGCGCCGATCTGTAAGCCGTTCATCTCGTATTCGTTGTTGCCGATAAAGACGATGGGCGTGCGCCTCGTCAACGCCTCGCCATCCACCGTCAGGCGCACGCTCAGAAACGGATAACGTCTGAGCACCGTCAGTCCCGCCCAGAAGAGCGCGTGCCACTTGCTGCGCCCGAGTCGCTCCTGCTGCCGCTCGCGGTGGCGCACGATGCTCGGATAAAGGCCGAGACTTGAGTTATTGATGAAAATCTGGCCGTTGACTTCGCCGACATCGACCCGTACGGCGTGCCCGTCGATAATTATTTGCGTCGCCTGTTCAAGATCAAGCGAGATGCGCAAATCTTTCGCGAAGTGGTTGAGCGTACCGAGGGGCAGGACGCCGAGCAATGACTCTGTCCCGACGATCTTCGAGGCGACGAGGTTGATCGTGCCATCACCGCCGCCGGCGACTACGACCGGGTATTGTTCACCCGCCGCGCGCTCCGCGAGGGAGGTTAACTCCGCAGTATCTTTCGCGAGCGCGATGTGCGCGTCCACGCCACCATCTGCGAAGATTTCCGCCAGGCGCGCCTCAACCGTTTCGCCGCCAGCCACATGCGCCGTCCCGGCGGCGGCGTTGAGGATGACCATCATGCGCGTTTTTTTATCCATGATGAGCCACGTGTAAAAGTTTGATGCTGTATGCGGATGAGTGATGCACGTTAAATCGGGAACACATGGGTAGATCACAGCCAGCCGGAGCGTTTGAAGTGTGTGTAGAGGGCGACGCACGAACCGACCGTCAGCAGCAGCACGGCGGGGTAGCCGAAGCGCCAGTTCAATTCAGGCATGTGCTGGAAGTTCATGCCGTAGATGCCGGCGATCATGGTCGGCACGGCGATAATCGCCGCCCAGCCCGCGAACCGCTTCGTCACTTCGTTCTGCTCGATGGAGATGAACGAGAAGTTGGCTTCGAGCGCGGTCGTCAGCAACTCGCGCAGGGTGTCGATCATTTCATTGATACGAATGACATGATCGTATACGTCGCGGAAGTAGGGGCGCGTGTCTTCAGGAATAATCTCAAGATCGAAGCGCATCAGCCGATTGCAGATGTCGATTAGCGGCGAGACGGCGCGCTTGAGTTCAAGCAGTTGAGCCTTCAGTTGATATATTTCCGCCGTCGTTTCGCGGCTGAATGTTTCGCCGAAGATTTTTTCTTCGAGCAACTGAAGTTGATGCTCAAGGCTGTCGACGATGGGAAAGTAGCGGTCGACGATGGAATCCATCAGCGCGTACAACGCGAAGCCCGGCCCCTTGCCAAGCAGCCGTGGCGTTGTTTCGCAGCGCGCGCGGACATCGGCGTAAGAGAATGACGACCCGTGGCGGACAGAGACGAGGTAGCGCGCCCCGACGAAAACATGCGTCTCGCCGAATTCGATCCGCCGTTCGTCCGTGCTCATCTGCGCGGTGCGCAGGACGATGAACAGCGAGTCTTCGTATAACTCGACCTTTGGACGCTGGTGGGCGCGATGCGCGTCTTCGATGGCGAGGTCGTGCAGACCGAACACCACCTGCACGCGCTTCAACACGTCTTCGCCCGGCTCGTGAAGTCCGATCCAGATGAAGCGGTCTGGCTGGGCGAAAACCTCGCTGATCTCGTCGAAGCCGATGCCTTCGACGCGGCGACCGTTGGAGTAGGCGACGCAGTTGACGACCTCGTTCATGGCATCTGAAACTTTCTCCTGAAGTAACATATTGACCTCACCATTGTGGGCTATGATGAAAACTCACTTTATGCTTAACATGTGACGGGAAGCAACTTCGAGAACCAGACGGCTGCGGCGTGACCGATGCGAGAGTACAGGGAGGAACGTTGAACCCTTGAGGATTACGAATCAAATAATTTCCCCGAATTTCACCACCGAGGACGCGAAAGAACGCAGAGAAATGAAAGACAGCATCATCAATCAGATGAACATCTGGGTATACTCGGCGTCCTCGGCGTCCTCAGCGGTGAATGTATCTTGTATTTAATCCCTGGCCGGCAGATCACCGTGGCAGACACGGACGGAGAGGCGAATCAACTGATGGAAGTCGAATATGCTTTTGAATGTCCGTACTGCTGGCAGACGATTACGATGCTGCTTGATTTGAGCGCGTCGGGGCAGGAGTATGTCGAAGATTGCGAGGTATGCTGTCGCCCCATTTTGATTACATACGAAACGAGCGGCGATGAAGTGTTGGATTTTGTCGCACAGCCATCAGCGTGAAAACCTGATGGTGTGGGCCAGTTGAAGAGGCATCATGATGGATAGAGAAAAAGTCGGCACCCAACAGAAGGCGCTTTCGATCAACCTCGATCCGCGCAAGTACGGCGCGTTTGCCGAGATCGGGGCCGGTCAGGAAGTGGTGCGCTGGTTCTTTCAGGTCGGCGGCGCGGCGGGAACCATCGCCAAGAGCATGTCGGCATATGACATGCTTGTAAGCGATTCGATCTATGGCAAGGCCGACCGCTACGTCTCACGCAGTCGTCTGCAAAGCATGCTCGATTACGAGTACAAACTGCTGATCGAAAGGCTCGACGAAAAGCGCGGCGCGGAGACCGATTTCTTCGTCTTCGCCGACACGGTTGCGGCGCGCGGCTACAAAGGCAACGCCGAGTGCCACGGCTGGATGGGCATCAAGTTTCAGTGTCACCCGCGGAGCGAGCCGAGCCAGATCGTGGCTCACGTGCGAATGCTCGACACGGACAACATTTCTCAGTACGAAGCGCTCGGCATCATCGGCGTGAACCTGATTCACAGCGCGCTCGCGCACTACGAGGCGCCGGAGTTAGTGATCGAATCTTTGTCCGACAACCTCAACACGAAACGCATTGAGGTTGACATGGTTAAGTTCTCCGGTCCGCAGTTCCAGACGGTCGATCATCGGTTGATGAGCCTCAAGCTGGTTCAGCAGGACTTGAGCGACGCGGCAATGTTCGCTGCCAGCGGGGAAGTGTTGCAGCCTTCGGAGGTGCTCTACAAAAAGCCTGTGCTCGTCGAACGCGGTAGCTTCAGGCCCGTGACGCACGTCAACCTCGACATGCTGGAGTGCGCCCGCTCTCAGTTCGTGCAGGAGCCGGCGGTGCGCGGCGAAGAGGTTGTGACGTTGATGGAATTGACGATGAACAATTTGATGCAGACCGGCGAGATCGACTATCAAGACTTTCTCAGTCGGGCCGAGGTGATCGCGGCCACCGGCGCGACGGTGCTCATCTCCGACTACTTCGAATACTATCGACTGGCAGCCTACCTCGCGCGCTATACCGACAAGCAGATCGCGATGTCGATGGGCGTCCCAAGCCTTCGAGAGCTGTTCGACGAAAGCTACTATGCCAACCTCGACGGCGGGATCCTCGAATCCTTCGGACGCTTGTTCAAAAACAACTTGACCCTCTACGTATACCCGTTCAAAGATCGAGAGACCGGCCAACTCACCACCGTCGAACGGCTCAAAGTTCCCGCCCACTTGAGGAACTTGTTCGAGCACTTGACGGAGAACAATTACATCCGTTCAATCGATTTTTATAACAAAGACTATCTGCCCATCTTTTCGCGCGACGTGCTGGCGAAGATTCGCGCGAACGACCAATCGTGGGAAGCAATGGTTCCACCCGAAGTCTCGCGCGTCATTAAAGAGCGCAAGTTCTTCGGGTATCAGGGTTGATAATCGCCCTCCCGCGCCGCGAACATCATTCTCGCGAGCAACAGTCCTTGCGAGCGTCGTTATCTTTGACGACGTTGCAACTCTCCGAGGGCGCGTTTCAACTCGTCGAGTTTCTGCCCGGCCTCGCCGTGTTTACCCTCTGCCGTCAGGCGTTGGTAATCGGCAAGGCTTTGCGCCGCCCGTGTAATCATTTCATCACTTGTTTGAGTCGCGCCTTCACCGCTGGCAACGCTTCCGGTGCCGACACTACTGCGTTCACCGCCCGGCGTGGCGCGTTCTCCTGAGGCGGCGGTTTGGGGCGTGTCGTTCGCCGCTTCACCTAACAACTGGCTGAGCGCGGCTTCAAAGTTCGGGGCGTAGACGAGACGTTCCTGCGTCGCGAGGACGACAAAGCGCAACTCCGGCATCGGGCTGCGTTCGGCCTGTAAATAGATCGGCTCGACATAGAGCAGCCCGGTTCCGATGGGCATGATGATCAAGTTGCCGCGCCGGACTTTCGAGCCTTGCTGATTCCAGAGCGTGATCTGCCCGGAGAGTTGCGCGTCCTGGTCGATGCGCGCCTCGATCTGCGACGGCCCGTCGATGACGCGCGACGACGGGAAATTGTAGACCAGCAGTTGACCGTAAGCGTCGCCGTCGGCCCGCCCGGCCATCCACGCAATCATGTTGTTGCGGTTCGCCGGCGTGAACGGCAGCACCTGCGCGAACTCCGCTTGCCCGCTCTCACCCGGAAGCGGCATCAAGACTTGATACGGATCAAGCGGTCGCGTTTGCTGCTGCTGCCTCTGCGCGCGCGTGTCTTCGTTGACCGCAGCTTCACGCGCGATGCCCCACACGTCTTCGCGTCCGAAAAACATCTTCGCGCTCTGCGTGTGATAAAGGCTGTAGACATCGCCCTGCGCACGGATCAAAGTTTCCGGGTAACGAATGTGCGCGCGAAGCCCCGCCGGCATCTCGCCCTCGTCGTGGAACAGTTCGGGGAACGTCGCGCGATAGGCATTGATGATCGGGTCGGTGTCGTCAAAGACGTAGTAGCGAACCGCGCCGCTGTAAGCATCAATCGTCACCTTGACGCTGTTACGCAGGTAGTTGACGCGGTTGTTGTTCACGCCGTAGTGACGCGAGTAGGGAAAGTGCTCGGCGGTTGTGTAAGCGTCGACCATCCAGAACAAGCGCCCATCCGTGTTGACGATGATAAATGGGTCAGCGTCGTAGGTGAGAAACGGCGCGATGCGGCGCAGGCGGTCCTTGATGTTGCGATGCATCAGCACGCGACTCTCGGCTGTGACGTCATCAGAGAAGGGAAGCTTCGTTACGTCGCCGAGTTCCCACGCGACGCACAAACGGCGCAAGCCGCCGCCGACCGCAAACCCGCCATCGCCTTCATAGTTGGTGTAATTGTTATTATCACCCTGCGGGTAATCGAACTCGCGCTGTTTGGTCTTGACGTAAACATCCGTGTCGGTGCGTTCGCCGAAATAAATCTCCGGGCGCGTGACACGTATCTCGCCGCTCGATTCGAGCGGCATATTAGACAGCACGAAACGCGGCTTACCCTCGTTTGTGAATTCGTTGACCGGGTTCATGGTGACGCCGTAGCCGTGCGTGTAGACAAGCCGTTCGTTGATCCAGTTGCGCGATTGATCCGGCAGTTGGTTGATGTCGAACTCGCGCGCCGCGACCATCATTTGGCGCGGCTCGCCGCCGATGGTGTAGCGATCAACATCGACATCGGGGAAATCGTAATAGGTGCGAATCTCCTGAATCTGCCGCAACGTGTCTTGCAGCGCGCGCCAATCCCAGAGGCGAATGTTGGCGAGCGTCGCGCGGTTCGTGGCGATGTCAAAGGCGGCGTTCGATGTGTCCGCCGGATATTCGCGCGTCTCCACCCGTTCGATGTTAAAGCCCGCCCGCGTGCCCGCGATGTTGCGTTCGATGTACGGGGTTTCGCGCCCCAACTCGTTCGGCTTAACGATGAAGTTCTGAACGTAAGCGGGAATCAGAATCACGGCGACGACGTAAACCGCGATTGGCGCGCCGAGCGCAAGGACGAGAAGGGGCACGCTGCGTTTCGTCACAGCGTTGGCGAAGAGAACGAGCGCTACGATGACGAACGTGACAGCGACGACCGTTAATCCCGGCAGCAGGTAGTGATCTTCCGTGTAGGTGACGCCGCTAAACGTCGGGTGATCGGCCCACAGATAAGCGTAACGCGAGAGCATGACGCGCCACGCGACGATCAACAGCAACGCGCCGAGCACGACGGAGACGGCGGCGTACGCGCGCCCCCCGAAGCCCGCGAATCCCGCCCCCTTTTCGTCAGGCAGGAATTGCTGTGGCATCGCGGACACCACGGCGAACACCAGGGACGCGACGAACAGCACGACGCCGAGCACCGTCAACCACGAAGCCACAGAGTCGTAGACAGTCAGTGTGAAAAGATAGAACCCGAGCGGCTTGCCGAAGACGGGGTCGACCGCGCCGGTGATCGCCGGCTGATTTAGGTAAAGCGCCCACGTTTGCCAATCGCTGCCGAAACTCATGGCGTAACCGACGCCGAAGACGAGCGCCACGATCCATCCGAGCGGGCGCCACACGCGCGCCGGGTCGATGTCGAGCGGCTGATTGTTGAGGATGATTTTGCGGCTCGTCAGTCGATCAACACCGAGTATGCGTTCGAGCAGGAAAAATCCGCCGCGCAGGATGAGAATCGTTAAGACACCGAAGATGATGAACAGCGCCCAGCCGAGCAGGTACGTGTACCAGAAGCGCGACGCGAAGCCGAGCGAGTCAAACCACAGGGCTTCGACGTAGACGCTCACCGCACGCCACAGTACGACAATTGGCAACAGCGCGGCGAGGACGAACCACTTACCGCGTCCGCCGCTTCGACGCTTGAGCCGCGGGGAGATGTCGACAACTTCGCCGTCCGAGTCCGATAAGGTTTGTGAGTTCATAACGCCAAGCATACGCCTTGCAAATCACCGTTCATAGCAGTACGCACCGCGTAAGCATTGCGAGTCCCAATGAACAGCACTGTGTACGCCGAGGCGTTCTCAGCGGTGATAGTACTTTATTTTCAGTCCTCAGAGAGTTGGTGCTCGAAGATTATGTCGAGGCCCGCGTCGTTCGTTTCATCCGATGCGGACTTTTCGATGCGCAGATGTGCGACGCGCCCGCGTAGCTCAAGCGTCGCGATTTGGTTGTCGAACCACGGCTCGTCGTGAAGGAGTTGCCAACTTATCTCCGGCTCTCTGACCCCGACCGCGCGTGAAAGCTGGCGGCTGATGAACGCCGCCGGATTTGACCACCCGGCGCGCAACACGCGTCGCTCGTACGCACTGAGCGGGTTACGAATTGGCGAGCAGACCGCTTGGTAAACAAAGCAGCGACGAGAATCATCGACGTGGATTTGGTCTCGACCATTATTTCGAAACGCGACCTTCGCCAGGTACGCGTGATGCACGTCGCCTGACAGCGCGACGATGGTTGCCGGCGCCCGCCCGCGCTCGCCCGCCCTGACGGCGCGCAGAAGTCCCACGAACTTGTCGAAAGAACTTTCGAACGCCGCCCAGTGTTCGAGGTCGATGGCTTGACGAATCTTCTCGCCGATCTTGGCGGCGCCTGTGCCCCATGCGCCGCCGCAGACTTTCTCATTCCACGCCTCTAGGTGATGCATCGCGGGAGCCAGCAGCACCGGCACCGAAGAGGCAAGCAGCAAGTGGTCGAAGCCTCCGGTGGCGTGTTGCTCGATCCAGCCCCACTCCTTGTCGTCGACTATCGAGCGATGTCCTTCCTTCAATACGCGCCCGGCGCGCGCGTCAATGACCACCAACCGCGTGTTGCCGAGGTCACGGTAAAAGCTCCAACGACACCCCTCAGTTTCTCGATCCGCTCGAAATGCAAATTCGCGAAGAACGGGTCCCGCGTCCGCCGCCTGCCGGACGCGACGAAGCAGTTCGCTCCCTCGCAGTTCTTCGGGCAAGAGGTTGCCGAGGTGCTGATAAATCCAATACGACATGAAGCCGCCGACGATTCGTTTGTTCCACCACGGTAAGGCGCGCATCTCTTCGACCCACGCAGCGGATGTGTTCCAGTCGTCACGCATGTCGTGATCGTCGTAGATCATCAAAGTGGAAACGGTCGACAGCAGCCAGCGGAGCAACGGGTCGCCCCACGCCTCGCGGTAGAGGTGCGTGTACTCCTCGAAATCTGCGACGCCGCCCGCGCCGGGCGGCTGGTTGGTGTCGCGTCGCGCGCGGATGAAGTCGCGCGTGTTAGGCGAAACCTCGTCGGCGTATACCTGGTCGCCGAGCAGCAACAGCGCGTGCGGAAAACTGCCGGGCGGCGACGCGACCAAACGGCGGGCGAGTGCGTAGAGGGCATCCGTTTCGCGACCGCGCGAGTCTTCTTCTCTGGTGAGTGTGAATGGAGGTTCGTGCGGCACCGTGACGCGGCACGACCCGAACACCAGTCTGAGCGGCTCTCGCGGGTCGATGGTGTGGATCACGCACTGGGGAAACTCGGAACCGGGTTCGGGGTACGCCGTCACACCATCAAGCGCGACCGTGTACGGGTACACCCGCCCACATTCAAGCCCCGCGATATGGACGATGGCGTAATGATGGCCTTCGACGTGAAAGGTGTGTGAACGGTGGTTAAGAACTTCGACTTCACACGGGGCATCGGTCTCAACCCAAACAGTCGCTTCCATCGCGCCGACATAGCGCAGGAGCGGTCCGAGCAGAATGTTACTCATCGAAAGTATTTAAACTTATTCGCTGATTCAATGGTAGATGCAAAATCGAGATGCGCTCGATGAGGATAAACCTGAGCATACATCGCGCACCGCCAACTCGCCTAACGGGGCAAGTCATTTCGTAGAACATCGGGACGTGGCTCATCAAGTGGGCAGATTTGACATATTCATTTTTCACTGCTGCATGGCTCGGATTCAATATATCATCAGCGTGATTATGCAGTGTTTAGAAAGAAGGCAACAAACAATGATCGAATCCTGCCGCGTCTGCGTAGCATTGAGCTTAGTCTTATTACTTTGTTCCTCCATGAGCCACGCTCAAAGCAAGCAAATATCTGAACCTGCTGCCAGTGTCATATTAACTGTCGGCGGGGAAGTGGCACAGCCCTAAAATTGACCACCACTGACTTATCGAAGCTGTCGCGTCGCAGCGTGCGCGTCACCGATCATGGCAAGGAAGCGACGTTTGAAGGCGTGCCGCCCGGTGCCGTGTTGCGCTTGGCAGGGGTGACATTCGGCGAAGAGTTGCGCGGCAAGAACCTACAGCTTTATTTGTTGGTGGAAGCGGCGGACGGATACAAAGCCGTCTTCGCTCTGCCTGAACTTGACCTTGCTTTTTCTGATAGCATGATACTTATTGCAGATCGTCGCGACGGCAAACCATTGTCGGGTGAAGAAGGGCGTCTGCGCGTCGTTGTACCTCATGAAAAGCGTCATGCTCGGTGGGTGCGCCAAGTCGTTTCACTAAATATCAAACGGGCTGAATGAGCAAAG
>JACDEG010000588.1 GCA_013816505.1 Pyrinomonadaceae bacterium
GCTGTGTGAGAGTTCACTGGCTTGTACCTGCTGTGCTTCTTTTGGTCGAGAACAACAGCAAGCGTCACCTCTGGACTCTCGTTTTGTCAAAAATCTACGCTTCCACGCTTAATTGTGGTGCTACCCGCGAGTCATCACACACGATGAAGTTGTAAAATACTGGCAAGAGCATCACTCGAACGCGCTCAACGGCAACGACACTAAGAGCGTCGAAGGTAATGTCGTCTGCTTCTTCCATCTGTGTCAGGCGGCGGAGTTGGGCACAATGACAATCGGCAAGCGCGGGCAACCCGCACGCCTGCGTGTCCTGCACGACGAACTCTGCAAGCTTATCGAAGCGGTTGTTCAATCGGCGGCGCCCACGGATGCTTCTACCTTTAACTTCAAGGTTAACTATAGTCACACCACAGCCGACAATGGATGCATGACGCATTCGCTCTTGCCAGGCAAGTCCCCCCAGTTGCGCGTTCTCATCTCATGCGGTAAAGACAAGAGGGTCGTCAAGCAAATTCAAGCGACACTTGAGCTGGAAGAAGCTGAGAGTGAAGTCGTTCATCGAGAAGAAGCGGGCGCGTGTCCCGTCTCCGAAAACGTCATCCATGCCATGCGGCGTTGCCACGCAGCAATCATTGTGGTCAACGGGTACGACTGCGACGAAAATCATTCGACTGACGAAGTTGGTGAAAAGATCATCCTACAGGTCGGGGCAGCGCTGGCTTTCTATGACTGGCGCGTGATGCTGCTTTTCGATACCGGACTCTCTGTGCCACCATGTCTCGAAAATTTGCCCTACGGCAGATATGAAGGAGGCGATTTAACGTGGGACACAGGCGTGAATTTGATGAAGGTCGTTAAGGATTTCAAGAGCAACTAGACGGGGCGCATGATTGTTTCTCTCAAGATGCGTCGCCCTTCCGGTATCCAGTTCCGCTTCTGGAGGTAAACACAGTGCGGCGCATCGTTCCAGCCATCATTTTTATATTCTTATGCTGCCCGATACCGGCACCGGTCGCCTTGAACAGCGACTCCCCAGAAGCGTCTGAAAAAGCCGCATCACGGAAAACGCAGATTGTTATTTTGGGCACGGGCACGCCCATTGCCGATCCTGATCGCTCCGGTCCGTCCGTCGCCATCGTCGTCAACGACACCCCGTATATCGTTGACTTCGGACCCGGCATCGTCAGACGAGCCGCCGCCGCTCACCGCGCGGGCATCAGAGGACTAGCCATGCCAAACCTCAACAGAGCGTTCGTGACCCATCTGCACTCGGATCATACGGTCGGCTTTCCCGACCTGATTTTCACGCCTTGGGTTTTGGACAGAGTCGAACCGCTCGAAGTGTATGGTCCTAAGGGAATGAGGGCTATGACCAAGCACATCTTGAAAGCATACAGCGAAGATATCGCTGTGCGACTCGATGGGCTGGAGCCTGCTAACACAACCGGACATATGGTCAACGTGCATGAGATCAAACCGGGCGTCGTTTATAAAGACCGTAACGTCACTGTTAAGGCGTTCCCCGTCCGACACGGCTCGTGGAAACAAGCGTTCGGCTACCGCTTCGAGACTCCCGACCGAATTATCGTGATCTCCGGCGACTGCGCGCCGAGTCAGAGCATCGTCGAGAATTGCGACGGGTGTGACGTGCTGATCCACGAGGTTTATTCGCAAGCCGGCTTTCGCAAACGCCCTGCTGCTTGGCAGAAGTATCACGCAAACTTCCACACCTCATCACGCGAGTTAGCGGAAATAGCGACCAGGGCGCGCCCCCGTCTACTGATTCTTTACCACCAGCTTTTATGGGACACGACGGAAGAAGATTTGTTAAAAGAGGTCAGCCAAGGCTATGGCGGCAAGATCGTTTCCGGCTGTGATCTGGATGTTTACTGAGTGCCGCCCCATTTGACGCGAAAGCACTCGGAAAGATCAACTGTCTTCGTTCGACGAATCATGGTGCTAGCCCGATATGCCGCACCAAATCCGCAAAACGCGGATCAGAGCGAAGAGTGTCGAACCACGGGTCAGATTTTATGAACACCATCCACGCCGCCCGCTCGCGTAGCGCTCGCTCAAGTTCCGCCAAAGCCTGTTCAGATTCGCCGAGTCCGGCATAAACAATCGCCGTGCAGTAAGGCGAAATGTACCTACGGTTTTGTTGCTCGCGCAGTTCGTTCAAAACATTCAACGCCGCGCTTCGATTGTCCTGCACGGCGTAGGTGTAACCCAGCAGCGCACGAGCCTGCTGGACATAATCATCAACCCACAACCGCCGATGCGCCTCAAACTCCGCGATGGCTTCCCGGTACATTCCTTTGTGCGTGAGCGCGGCTCCCAGATAATAGTGCGCGTGAATGTAATCGGGGTCTAAGTCGAGTGTCTGCCGGAACTGCTTGATGGCACGATCATAATCGCGACTAAAATATGCAGGCAGCCCGACAGCCGTGTTCAACGTCAGCGATCCCGGATCAATCTTCTGCGCTTGTTCGATTCTAAATTGCGCTTCATCAAAACGCCCCTGCATCATCAGCAGCCAAGTGTAAAAATGCTGCGCCGATGCGTAGTTCGGATTCAGTTCGATAGCCTGCCGGTATTCTCGCTCGGCCCCATCCCAATCCCAATCATGGAAGAGCAGAGTTTCCGCTAACGCGGCGTGAGGTTCGGCGAGGGTAGCGTCTATTTCCAGCGCCTTCAACGCCGCCTCTTTAGCTTTGGGGAATGCCTTGTTCGGATCGAGGTGGAGATATTCGCCGAGAAATGAGTATGAATCTGCCAACCCGACATACGCTGAAACGAACGTCGGGTCTATGCCGATGATTTGTTCGGCAAACTGTATGCCCTTCTTTATCCCTTGCTCTGTTCTCTTCTCCCAGAAATAACGTCCTTTGATGTAGAGCTGATAGGCCTCGACGTTTTCGGTCGGACTTTTTCTTAGCTGTGTCAATTCTTCGCGGCTCAGCCGCTGAGAAAGAACTTGTGCGACTTGTTCGGAGATCGAATCTTGCACGGCGAAGATGTTCGTAAATGTTTCGTCGAACTTGTCAGCCCACAAGATAGTGTCATCGCCGATCTTCAGAAGTTGAACGTTAACCCGTATGCGGTCGTCAGCCCGTTGCACCGTTCCGTCAAGCACCGCGTCAACTCTCAGCTCGCGACCTGCCGCGAGAGGATTCTGGCTTGCGTCTTTGTACTTCAAAACTGCGGTCGTCGGGCGCACGACGATTCCTTTGACGTAGCTGAGCTTAGTGATAAGCGCATCGGCGATGCCTGCCCCCAAGTGTTCGTCAACGCCTTCGCCGTTTAAGGTTTTCAACGGGAGAACGGCGATTGACCTGAGTTTATCTTGCGCTCCAACCGGGTGATGCGCTTGTGCCGCTGCCACATTAACATCAGAGGTTTCATTAAGAACCTCTCGGACATCGGCAACGAAGCGGTAGCCCTCTCCGGGTATCGTCACGATGTACTGATGATCGAACGGACTCTCGCCGAAAATTTTTCGCAGCAAAAAGATGTTCTGAGTGAGGTTTCCTTCTTCGACGATGCTTCCGCGCCAGACGAGGTTCATCAACGCATCTTTACTCAGCAACCGCCCACGGTGCTGAACGAGTACGAGCAACGTCTCGAAGACTTTCGGGCGGAGTGAAACAGTCTGCCCTTCGCGCAGTAAAAGTCTTTCATGGGGAAAGAGCCGGTAGGAACCGAACTCGTAATAACTGACATGCTGACTATCCATTTAGATCGCTTGACAATGTCACATTAGGACGAGTCAAAC
>JACDEG010000136.1 GCA_013816505.1 Pyrinomonadaceae bacterium
GAGTTGAGCCTGGTGAGAGCCGTCACGGAACTGCTCAAACAGCAAACAAGCCTCTGGGAGTTGCTTGATTGTAGTCTTAAACTCAATCTGGAGGCATGTTTATGAAATGTGTCCCGGCTTCAGGTTTCAAACGGCAACTTTAGCGGGAGTACTGATATTTATTGCAGTGTTGATGATTTATCAGAAATAGGTAAAGCACTCAGATATTTTCCTGCCAAAGTTGGTGATGAATACCGCTATGAATACGGTTCAGACAATCCGAAAGAGCGATGCTATAGGTATTTCTTATTAAGAGCATACACTACAGATTCGGTCGGACATTGTGCTATTCAATTCGTAATCAACCAGAACACCGTTGAACCATATGAAGGCGTTTGCCGATTCTCGATTGTTGCAGATGCCGCAGCAATTAATCGCCTAGGATTATTATTTGAGAAATTCTCCGAACTGCAAAACCTAGAATTCAAGTGGACGCCAGATGAATCAGAACAGTTTGAGCAATAACTTGGAGTAATGTTATGGCAGATTTAAGAGTTAATTTCGCAGGGATTGAATCGCCGAACCCGTTCTGGTTGGCGTCCGCGCCGCCGACGAACATGGGTTCGATGGTGGAGCGCGCGTTTGATGCGGGGTGGGGCGGCGCGGTGTGGAAGACTCTCGGCGAGCCGATTATCAACGTCTGTTCGCGTCTCGCTTCGATTGACCATGGCGCGAATCGCATGATCGGTTTGAACAACATCGAGTTGATTACGGATCGCCCGCTTGATGTGAACCTGCGCGAAATCCGCGAATGCAAAAGAAGGTATCCGAAGAACGCGCTTATCGTTTCGCTGATGGTCGAATCCAAACGCGAAGCTTGGCACGAGATTGCCAAGCAAGTTGAAGACACAGGCGCGGACGGAGTTGAATTAAACTTCGGTTGCCCGCACGGGATGAGCGAACGCGGCATGGGTTCAGCGATGGGTCAGGTTCCGGAATATACGCGCATGGTCACAGAGTGGGTGAAAGAGGCGACGCGCCTTCCCGTGATCGTCAAACTCACACCGAACGTCACAAGTATCACGCCTCCGGCACGCGCGGCGGTGCGTGGTGGAGCAGACGCGCTCTCTTTAATCAACACGATAAATTCCGTGATGGGCGTTGACCTCGACACAATGATTCCGTATCCGAACGTGAACGGAATGGCGGCGCATGGCGGCTATTGCGGGCCAGCGGTGAAACCTATCGCGCTCAACATGGTATCGGAACTGGCGCGCGACGCGGAAGTGAACGTGCCAATCAGCGGGATCGGCGGCATCGGGACGTGGCGCGATGCGACGGAGTTTCTACTGCTCGGCGCGACCACCGTGCAGGTCTGCACTGCCGTCATGCATTTCGGATACCGAGTAGTTGAAGATATGATCGACGGACTCTCAAACTACTTGGACGAGAAGGGATTTTTGAGCGTCCGAGAAATCATCGGTCGCAGCGTCGGGCGTATGACGGATTGGGGCAATCTCGATCTCAAATATAAAACCGTTGCGCGCATCGATCACAGCCTTTGCATTCAATGCAACCTGTGTCACATCGCCTGCGAAGATGGCGCGCACCAGTGCATTCCCTTTACGGAGATCAAGGGCGAGCGTTTTCCCATTGTTGATGAGCAAGAGTGCGTCGGCTGCAATTTGTGCTACCTCGTGTGCCCTTCGCCCGGCTGCATCTCGATGGTGCGCGTTGATGACGGAAGCGCCCCGCTAACTTGGCATGATCTGACAAGCAAACAGCCAAAAACAATGACGAGCGACTGAAGATTTGAACGGCAACGGGTTATGTCTCTCCCCGAAAGGAATCGCTAACGGTGAATTAAACGTGCGTCGCGCTCTTTCGAGTCGCGGTAGGGCCGACCAAACTATCTCCTGCACTGAACATGTTTAGGGTACTCAGCTACTTTTCAGTTAAACCTGCCCTTGAATTCTGTTGACCAGCTCGAAGAACGTGGCGAGCTTTCTCTCATCAAGCTTCTCGTCGGTACGAACGCCGCTGCATACATCCAGCCCGAATGGTCTGACCTGCTCGACCGCCTCACGCACGTTCTCCGAGTTCAATCCTCCAGCGAGGAACACGGGCTTGGTGACTTGCTTGACGATGCGGCGGCTAATGGCCCAATCGTGCGTGCGCCCCGTCCCGCCGAGCATCTTGACCGCGAGGCGCTGATTACCGGAATCAAGCAGAAGAGCGTCGACATCAGGCGCGACTCTCAACGCTTCTTCAAGCGACTCTTCATCCAGAACATGAATGACCTGGACAAGCGCGATGCCCGGTAACGCGTCGCGTAAATCCTGATACGTACCGTGCGTCAGGCGGTCAACGATTTGGAGCGTATTAGAGCGGACGTATCGCTGCTGCTCGACAATAGCCTCCGCACTCTGCCTGCTGGTCAGTAGGAACGACGCGACTGCAGGCGGCACTCTCGCCGCGATCTCGCGCGCGAGTTCGTCGGAGATAACGCCCGGGCCTGATGGCATCTCGGATACGAGCCCGAGCGCGTGTGCGCCGTAGCTTACGGCCAGGGCCGCTTCAGCATGGCTGCTGATGCAACAGATTTTCACTCTCGGTCTCATCTGCTTAATTCTATCTTCATTTCGGTCAAACGGCACTCTTCGTCTTAAGCTCCGTTCATCACTGCCCTGCTGCACGCGCCGCGAAACCTCGACCTGTCGGGTCTTCCGCACGATTTGATAATCCCCGCGCGCATCCCGCCTTCCAAAAATGCAAGACGTATCCGGTGGGTCATGTTAGCATCCGTGGGATGAGACGGATCCAGACTTCCGACCTATTTCTCCCGTTGCACAACGAGTTGGTCTCCCTCCTACGCGGACTCGACGAACAGGATTGGTCACGACCGACTTTAGCCAGGCAATGGGTGGTTAAAGACGTCGTCGCGCACCTGCTCGACACAGACCTGCGTAGGCTGTCCGCCCAACGCGACGGTTACACGCCGCCTCCGCCGGCCGAAGACATCTGCGGCTATCCCGACCTTGTCGCCTTTCTCAACCGCCTGAACGCATCGTGGGTGAGGGCGGCCGAGCGCCTCAGTCCGCGCGTGCTCGTCGATTTGCTGGAGTGGAGCGGCCCACAGGTGGCGCGCTTCTTCGCGTCGCTTCCGTCGGACGATCCGGCGCTCTACCCGGTCGCCTGGGCGGGCGAGGAGCGCTCCGCAAACTGGATGGACGTCGGACGCGAGTACACCGAGAAGTGGCATCACCAAGAGCAGATCAGGGACGCGGTCGGGGCGCCGCTGCTGACTGGCCGGCGGTGGCTGGCACCTGTCCTCGAGTTGGCGATGCATGCGTTGCCGCACGCATTCCGCCACGTCGAGGTACCTCAGGGGAGTGCCCTGAGCGTCACAATCGAAGGCGAAGCCGGAGGCGTTTGGCACATCTCCAAGGGGGGATCCGGATGGGAGTTGCGCGAAGGGGAAGCGACCGAAGCCACAGCCCGCGTCGGACTTGACGCGGAGACAGCATGGCGCCTCTTCTTCAACGCGCTCCGCGAGGGGGAAGCGGAGCGCCGGGTTGCAGTCACGGGCGATGAGAAGTTGTGGACTACCTTCCTCGGAGTCAGGTCTGTGATGGTGTGAAGCCGGCGGGGCGACAGATGAAATCGAAATCAGTCGAAAAGCTCTACGACGAGATCGGCCGGAGATATAGCGAGAACAAGTCGGTCGCCATCAGCGACTACACAGAGCTGCCGACGAGGCTCGCGCTCTCGGGCGCCGTCGGGCGTAAGGACGTGCTGGACGTGGGGTGCGGCCCCGGCAGGCATGCGCGCGCCCTCCTCGACCGCGGCGCGCGCGTGACAGGCATCGACATCAGCGAGGAGATGGTGAGCGCGGCCAAGGATTACTGCGGGGGTCGCGGACGCTTCTTCCGCGCGGACTTTGAGCGCGTCAGCTTCCGGCGCGCCTCCTTCGACCTCATTAACGCGAGTCTGTGCCTGATGTACTCGCCCAACCTCAAGCCAGTCTTCAAGAATTTCCGGGCGTGGCTGAGGCCGAGCGGCAGGCTCATCTTTTCCATCTACCACCCGGTGCGGTTCTTCCAGAAGGTCCCAGGCTTCGACTTCTCGCGCAGACAAAAGGTCTGGATTCACCTGCAAGGCTGCGACGTGACGGTCTGGAACTACTACCACCCGCTTGGCGACTACTTCGACGCGCTCCTCTCGAACTGCTTCGAGCTGCGCGCCTTTGTCGAGCCCGTCCTAAGCCGCAGGCGCAGAGGCTGGCCGCCGGACAGCTACCGCATCCCACGCTCGATCATCTTCGAGGCGCGTAAAAAAGCATGACGAACACGCACCCGCCGCTCGACGAAATCGACTTCCGTCACACGCACCGCGCGATCCACCTCGCGCTCGAAGCCGAGGGACGGGGTGACCTCCCCGTTGGCGCCGTCGTCACGCTTGACGGTGAGGTGATCGCAGAGGCCGGCAACGCAGTGCTGGTGCCCGCTTATCATCCCGGGCGACACGCCGAGACGGAGGCGCTCAGCCGCGTACCCGCGAACCTCTGGCCGCGCGGCCGCGAGATGACCGTCTACACGACGCTTGAGCCGTGCGTGATGTGCGCGGGCGCGATGCTCCTACACGGCGTCGGGCGCGTAGTCTTTGGCGCGCTCGACCCATTGGGCGGTGCGGGCGAACTGCTCGCGCGACTGCCCGCCTACTACGAGGGCGGTGCGGGCGTGCCAGAATGGGTCGGGCCTGTGATGCCTGAGCTGTGCGACCCGCTCTTCCACCGCGTGCTTGAGCGCTTCGACGCGCTGCCCTGCGGCAAGAGCAATTTCTGAAAGCCCGGTTCTGAAGTCCGCCTGAACAGCCAGCCCCAGAAGACTATTTTCGTTGACAGTCGAGCCTGCGGCTCATTAACATCTGCCGACCCATTCGGGAATTTCCATCGCGCTTAAGTGCCGTCCGTTTTCATTCTACCTCGCGCTTCAGGCCGTTGAGTTCACCGAGCCGACCGGGTCGCCCGCCGCTCCGTCCTCCGCGCGCGGGATTTGTTCAGACGTAAAGCGCAGTCTACAGCCAACTGAAGAACAGGAGAAAATATGCGTTCCCCATTCCATCTGAAGCCGTCCCGTCTTCTCGCAAAACTCGCGCTCGGTTGTCTTCTCGTCGTCGCGTTCGCCGCCTCCGCCTACGCGCAGACGCAGATCACCACTGGCGTCATACAGGGCAACGTTCAGGACGAGGCGGGCGCGTTCGTGCCCGGCTCGACCGTCGAGGTGAAAAACGTTGACACGAACCTGACGAAGACTCTGATGACGGACGATGACGGTCGCTTCGTTTTCCTCCAACTGCCGCCGGGCCGCTACACGCTGACGGCCTCGAAGCAGGGCTTCACGACGCTCAAGCAGGAGGAGTTCACGCTCAACGTCGGGCAGGCCGCGAACCTAGACCTCAAGATGAATGTCTCCGGCATTCAGGAGACGATCAACGTCTCCGCCGTCCAGACCGTTGACATCGCAAGCTCCCAGACCAGCACGACCATTAACGAAAACTCTATTGGGAATCTCCCCGTACTGGGTCGCAAGTTTGAAGACTTGCTGACGCTGACGCCGAACGTCTCCATCGTGCAGGGGCCGGACGGCGACGAGATCACCTTCGCTGGGCAGCGCGGCGTCTTCAACAACATCAGCCTCGACGGCGGCGACTACAACAACGGCTTCTTCGGCGAGCAGGCGGGCGGCCAGCGCGCCGCCATCGACATCCCGCTCGACGCCGTTAAAGAGTTTCAGGTCGTCGCCACGGGCGCGACCGCCGAGTTCGGGCGCACCGCGGGCGGCGTCGTCAACGTCATCACCAAGTCAGGCACGAACGAGTTCCACGGCTCCGCCTTCCACTTCCAGCGCCTCGAAGCGCTCACCGCGAACACGTCCGACGGCAAGTCGCTGACGGACTTCCACCGCGAGCAGTTCGGCGCGAACGTCGGCGGCCCCATACGCCGCGGTAGAGCTTTCTTCTTCGTCGCCTACGAGCAGATTTTCGAGAACCTGACGCGCGCCAACCTCTCCGAGCAGATCGGCGACACGCCGTGCTCCGCCGCCGCCCCCACGGTCGTCGCTAACGAGGGGCTCATCAACGCGAACGCGGACTGCCAGCGGCTCGCGCTCCTCAACTTCTTCCGCACCACGCGCCAACAGGAGGAGGGGTTGCCCGTCAAGCGGCCCATCCGTAACTCCGCCATCCTCGGCAAGGTAGACTGGGTACTGACCACCAACAATCACCTCACACTCTCGCACAACTTCGACTACTCGAAGAACGAGAACCAGACATTCGACGTGGCGACCTACGGCAACTCGGCCAACGGCAACGAGGGGCCGTCGAAGATCAACGTCTTCAACGTCAACCTCTTCTCGACCCTCTCGCCGACGAAGGTCAATGAGTTCCACTTCACCTACGCGCGCGAGGAGCGGCCGCGCTCGGCAGTCGATTCGAACGTCCCAGCCGACACGGCGATGGGCTTCGCCACCACGTTCCGCTTCGGCAACCCCTTCTTCCTTGCACCGAACGTGGACGAGACCTTCTGGCGCACGCAGGTGAAGGACAATCTCTCCATCGTCGCCGGCGGCCACACCGTTAAGTTCGGCGGCGAGTGGGTGCATAGCCTCAACTCGCAAATCTTCCGCGGCTTCTTCCAGGGGCGTTACATCTTCGACAGCGTCAACGGGTTCCTGCGCTACGCCTCCGCGCCCGCGGCCGGCGGCTTCGGCCCCAGCACAGTCGGCTGCGCCAACAGTGCCGGAGCCGTCACCTACGTGACGGCCCCCGCGACCTGCCCCGCCGGGACGACCGCCTCGGGCGGCCCGCTCCTGCTCTACCTACAGGGCGCTGGCCGGACGGGTCCGGCGACAGACGCCGCTGGCTTCTCCGAGATCGACAACGAAGACATCGCGCTATTTGTGCAAGACAAGTGGCAGGTCTGGCCGAACTTCATCCTCAACTACGGGCTGCGCTGGGAGGCGCAAATCTTCCCCGAGCCGGTCGTGCCGCCCGCAGAGACGGCCTACGGGCTGTTTCTGAACGACCCGCGCTTCCCCTCCGACGGACGGCTCCCCAGCCCGAAGAAGATGTTCCAGCCGCGCGTCGGCTTCGCATGGGACATCGCGCGCAACGGTTAGTCGGTGCTGCGCGGCAATTACGGCATCTACAGCGCGCGGCAGAACATGCTCTCGCAGGTCGGCTCCATCACCGCGAACGGCGTCCAGCAGCAGACCATCTTCCTGAACACGCCCATCATCTCGTCGGGCGTGCCCGGCCCCACGTGGCCGGGGATCGTGACGCCGAGCACCGGGTCGTGTTCCGACGGTGTGCGCACTAACCCGTTCCCATGCTTCTCGGGCGTGCGCGTCTTCAGCCGCGACTACGCTAACCCGCGCATCTACACCACCAACGTCGCCTTCGAGCAGGAGTTGGCCCGCGACATCTCGATGTACTTCGACTTCACCCACGCGAAGGGCGTCCACCTGACCCGCTTCCTCGACTACGCGCGGACGGGCAACTTCGCCCCGTTCCTCGGCGAGACGATGGTGGCGAGCGCCGTCGGCAAGTCGCTCTACCGCGGCTTCACCGTCGGGATGAGGAAGCGCTTCAGCCGCGGCTACCAGTTCGAGTTGAACTACGCGCTGTCGAAAGACATCGACGACGATTCGAACGAGCGCGACCCGTTCACCGACCGCGCCTTCGACTTCAACAACCTCCAACTCGACTACGCGCTCTCCGACCGTGACATCCGCCACCGCTTCAATTTCTACACGAACGCGGAGTTGCCCGGCGGCTTCGAGGCTAACGCGCGCGTCCAGGCGCGCAGCGCGCAGCCCAAATCACCCAACTGCGCCTTCCGCTGCGCCGACCGCAACACGCTACGCAAGAACAACGAGTTCTTCTCGTTCGACTGGCGCTTGCAGCGGCCGTTCCGCTTCGGGGAGCGGCTCGCGCTCATCCCCATCATCGAGATGTTCAATACCTTCAACACGGTGAACAGCATCGATCCGACCATCGCGTCGTCGCTTTTCAACTTCGACGGCTACCTACGCCAAGGCGTCGGCGAGCCGCGCATCGTGCAACTGGCCCTCAAGTTCGTCTTCTGAGCCAGCCCATTAGGCATGTCTTTGTGCGCCCCTTCCGGCTCGCGCACCGTACCGGCTCTTCGCAGTTGACCGTAACCGGGCCCGTTGCCCTCTGGTACATCGAGGCTCGTGCTTATCCATGAAGTTTGACTGCCGCGGCGCAGGCGGGTCGAGCACGGCGTCGCCGCCCCGAGTGCGCTGGTAGCGCTCTCACGGCAATGCTAAAACAGAGCAGTTAAAGAACACGTGTTATGTGTTGTGGCTTACCGTTCCATCCGCCCGACCAGCCATCGTCTAAGGTCATTCATCTGAGTGAAAACTCTCAATAGCCCCTCCCCGCTGATGACGGCCCCCTGTTCACGCTTGATGTCGTTAAGCGACCTGCGGCCCGCGCCTCTGGAAATATGATGCATCACCTCCGACTAATCTTGTGCCACTCTCCCGACCTTTTTTCAATCACAGTGTGGCTCATCAAATGACTGCTATTCTTGCTTGGTCCTGCACCTCTCGCATTTGCAGCCCACAGGCAATATGTAATCCTCGACATACGCTGGCCCGTAATCCATCGTGATTTCTTCACCCGCCTGAATATCCTTCCTTGACCAGACCCACACCCGTTTACCTGAAACGAATGACTCGGCGTTCGGCTCACATGAGTGGTTGATATACCGGGCAGTGTTGCTGCGCGGGCTGCCGTCAATCGACCACTTCGTATTGATTTCAAAAAAGTATTTGCCACGCCTGGTCTCGACCTCTTTGGTTGAGACCAGCGGGCCGGTGTACTCGACAATCCGTTTCCAGGCTGGGATCGGCTCGACGGCAAACAGGCCTAAGCCGGTTACTGTCCGTCTAACGACGAAACGACGATTCTCCTTTGTCATGTGGATGATATTACACCTTGAGACATCTCCAGGTTGATTTCTGTGGTCGTGCAAAAATTGTATTAGACCTGGCAGCCACGAAGTTTTGAGTCATGACCCATCTGACAGATGCAGCCGTGCGACAGCCTCGCTACATTCCTTCTCAACCACTATCCAGGCGTGAGCTTGAACCGAAAACTTGCTGATGATGAACAGGTGACTGTGTGAAGAACTCTGAGCCTGCACTGGGCTTCTGTCCTATCAAATCTTAGCTATTACATCTTGGTACATATCGCAACTCTTTCAAAAGCTTGCGAAAGAACTTCTTGACCGCCTTTCTGTCAAAATGACAAATCATTATCTCGTATTCTGACCGACCGGCTCGCATTCTCCCTTCCGAGCGATTCCATCGTTAGCGCCTAAAGCTAAATATGTCAGTAGTTACATTATCGGGCCGGGATGGTATGAGGCTTGCCCATAAGCGCATCTGTAATCCCGGCGCGTGTAGCCTTCAGCCCCGGAAACTTGTTGAAGGAGTTTGTAATGTATATGCTTTTGCGTCCCACCACAAAAAGACAATTGACCGTTCTTCTCTTGCTGCTGTTCTCGTTGTGCCTCGGCATCTTGGTTTGCGACCGCATAACCTTGAGCCGCACGGCCAGGGCAGAATCGCGCGGCAGGGCTCAGGATAATGCTCAGCACGATAGGGTATCTGCCGACCTGCGCGAGCGAATGCGCGGCGCGCGTGGCGGTGATGCCAATGGGCGCGATGACGATGATAGTGGAGATCGCGTCACCGTCATTCTGCAACTCAACGATAAGATGAGCAACGAGCTTAACGCACTCCTCAAGCGTAACGGCGTACACGTTCGCAAGGAGTTTAAGAACTTCGATTCAGTCGAGGTCGAACTGCCCGCGAGCGCCGTCGAGGAATTGGCCGCCTTTGATGAGGTGTCTTACGTCTCTTTAGATAGGGAGACGCAGACGATGCACTCATCGCAGGTTGAAACGACGACCGGCACATATAGCGTGCGCACGCAGATCCGATCTGACGGCACAACATATACGTTGGACGGTACAGGGATAGGCATGGCCGTCATCGATTCTGGCATTGACGCCAATTACGGTGCGTTCAAGGGCGCCAAGTATGCTTCCACCAATGCCAGTCGTGTCATCGTCAGTAAGGACTTCACGGGCGAGACTGTAGTAAGCGATTTATACGGACACGGCACGCACGTCGCCGCGGCGGCGGCCGGTAACAACTACTCTAGCCTATACCAAGATGGGGGCATCGCGCCGGGCGTTAAACTGATTAGCCTGCGCGTGTTGAACTCTCAGGGGACGGGCAAGGTTTCGAATTTGCTGAGCGCGCTCGACTGGGTGATGACCAACCGCGCGACTTACAACATTCGCGTCGTCAACATGAGCTTGGGCACACCCGCGATTGACTCCTACAAGAACGACCCGCTGTGCAAAGCCGTCCGCCGGCTGGTGAATGCTGGCGTCGTCGTCGTCGCCGCCGCCGGCAATCATGGCAAGAACGCCAATAATCAGAAAGTTTACGGTATGATTCATTCGCCCGGCAACGAACCTTCGGCGATCACGGTTGGCGCGACCAACACCTTCGAAACGGAAGAGCGCGGCGATGACAAGGTTGCGACTTACAGTTCGCGCGGGCCGACCCGTAGCTTCTGGACAGACGCGGCGGGCGTGAAGCATTACGACAATCAGATCAAGCCCGACCTCGTCGCGCCCGGTAATAAGCTCTCGTATGGCAGAGGAGGCAATCCGAATCGTCTCGCTCAGGAGCATCCTAATGTGGATCAGAGTATCGCCGGCATCCCACTCATGACATTGAGCGGCACGTCGGTGGCATCGCCAATCGTCGCCGGAGCGGCGGCGCTCCTGCTGCAGGCGAATCCGAAGCTGACGCCGAACATGGTCAAGATGATCCTCCAGTACACGGCGCAGCCTCTGGCGGGATTCAGCATGTTCGAGCAGGGTGCGGGGCAACTGAACGTCGAGGGCGCGGTCAGGCTCGCCAAACTCGTGCGTCAGGATTTACCGGCCACGCCAGCGCTCGGCGCGCCACTGTTGACCACGACCATTTTCCCCGTCGCCGAGACGACGATTATCGGTAAATATGCCCCAATTTACGGAAAGTTTCCGTGGTCAAAAGGAGTCATCCTCAACTACGGCTACGCTACCGGCACCAACCTGATTTCCAAGTACCAGAAGATGTATGGTCTGGGCGTGCTCATGAGCGATGGCGTATTGATCAGCGACGGCGTGCTCATGAGTGACACGACGATGATGTCGGATGGCGTGCTGGTTAGTAGCAAAATCATGACGAGCAGCGGCGGCGCGATGGGCAACGGCTCAATCTTCCTAGCCTCCGGCGTGCTGATGAGCGATGGCGTGTTGATGAGCGATGGGCAAGTGCTCGGCGACGGCGTGCTGATGAGCGACGGCGTGTTGATGAGCGACGGTGTGCTCATGGGTGACACCACCTTCGCCTCTTCGTTGTTCGTGCTTGTTTGTGGCGAAGACTCGAACTGCACGCAATAGCTGTATGGCGTTGAAGCTCACCCCTTGAGAGACATTCTCCGCGCGTCTTTCAACGGGTGAGCTGAACAAATAACTCTCGAAACTTATCAGTCATATGATGTCCCTCTCGATTAAATCTAACACCGTTAAGCTTGCGCCGCAGATGTTCCCGGCTACGACTAACTCCTTAAAGGTTACTCAAGCCACCAGCGAGCACGAGGAGGAAGTGCTCGCTTTCCTCGCAGCGCGCCCCATTCACACCGTTTTCATGACCGGATTCATCCGCAATAACGGTTTGGTGAGTCCTTTGAATCGAGGCACATTCTATATTTGCGTCGATGCGCAAGGTCAGCTTGAAGGCGTCGCGTTAATCGGCCACAACACCTTGATTGAAGCGCGCACGGAAACGGCGCTGGCCGCTTTCGCGCGTCTCATACAAGCCTCCCCTTCCGTATATATGATGATGGGCGAGCGTGAGATGATCCATCAATTGTCGGGCTACTGCGCTGGGAAGGGGCGCATGCCTCGTCTGGTCTGCCGCGAGATGTTGCTCGTGCAGCGTTGGCCTGCCGAGGTTCGTAAAGCCGTGCCCTTGCGCCCGGCCACGATGGATGATCTCCCGCTGCTCTTACCAGTGCATGCCGAGATGGCTTTCGAAGAGAGCGGCGTCAATCCACTGAAAGTTGATCCGGAAGGCTTCAGTCGGCGTTGCGCCCGCCGCATCGATCAGGAACGCGTGTGGGTGTGGGTGGAAGGCGGGCGTTTGCTCTTCAAAGCCGATATCCTGGCCGATACGCCGGAGGTCATTTATCTGGAAGGCATCTACGTCGCACCGGATGATCGCTGTAAGAGTTACGGGTCGCGTTGTCTTTCGCAACTGAGCCGAAGTCTTCTAAAGCGCGCAGGGGTCATCAGTGTGCTCGTTGATGAGCGAAACCTAGCGGCGCGGAGCCTCTTCCGCAAGGCCGGCTATAACTTCCGGAGTCAGTATGAGACGGTTTTTCTGGAAAAGAAAACCGCCGAGTAAGCGCAGATTTTCAAGGGCTTACTACAAGATGCGATTTGAAGATGGGCAACGTTGTATTTGCGATTGATGCCCATCGTCGGCACAGCGGTCTTCCTTTTCTCCGCCTATCGCTTGCCCGTCGCTCGGCTCGACCTCCGCTTTCTTTTACGAAAAAGGTTCTTAATGCCCCACCGCTTGCGGTGGGGATGGATGAACCATCTTGCGCGGGGGTTCGATGCCCGCGGGCAAGATAGCTGAGATTGATAGCATGGGTGCATGGTCTTTAGC
>JACDEG010000137.1 GCA_013816505.1 Pyrinomonadaceae bacterium
TCGTTTGCCGTCTTCGCGGAGGGGACGCGCGCACGCCCCGGCCAACTTCTGCCGTTCAAGAAAGGCGCGTTCTACATGGCGATTGAGGCGGACGTCCCCATCGTCCCGGTCGCGATGAAGAACACCGACATGTTGATGGGCAAGGGCACCGGAGTGTCGCGCCCCGGCACGATTGAGATGGTGATTCTGCCGCCTGTCCCAACCGCCGGACTGGTGACTGATGAAGATGTCGAGCGACTGATTCAAACCGTGCGGGCGCGCATCGCGCGAGAACTCCAAACTTAACGCGCAAGAAACTTCAAACGTCAAAGGCCGGTGAGATTTACCTCACCGGCCTTTAGCTTATGATTTCCAACTGACGACTTCAGACACACGCTCCTACGGTTTCGGCTTGGGCGCGGATGCGGGCGGCGTCGCCGGCGAGGTGGTCGGCTTCGCCTCCGGGTCTTCGACGCCCGGCTCACCCTCTTCGATAATGCGCACCTTACCCGTCAGCTTCTCGAAATCGGTGTACTTGACACGCATCCGCAAACGCACGGCGTGCCCGTTATCGAACACCAATTCGTCGTCGGCGAAGGTAAAGGTCGGGAACCAGTAGCGCCCACCAATCTGCTCGCGGTAAGTCTCGAAGGTTGGGAACCGCTCCTTACCTTCGGGCACGCCTTTCCCGCGCGCCTTCACGACTTGCAAATCCTGATCGTCAACCCAGACGCGCCCCTGGAACATACGCTCCTTCGTCTTTTTCGGGTCGGGCATGACCTTCGGCGCGACATCGAAGACGTACAGATTCAACTCGTCGATCCGCTCTTTGCCGACGTACTTAAAATTGTAGAGTGCAGCCTTTGAAGCTTCAAGCGGGAACGGTTGAATGCCGCCGAGATCTTCCAAGTCGGCGGCCGTCACCTGTAACTCGGAGAGCGTCGACATCGGGAAGAAAAGAATCTTCTCGAACTTATTGCCGCTGTCGTCCATCACGAAGCGCGAGACGCGGCGGTACTCGCCGGAAATCTGCCCGCCCATCCCGATGGTTTGCATGACCGCGTCGCGCTTAAAGCCGTACTGTGTCAGCGCCTTGCGAAACTCGGTTTCTTTGGCGGTGAAAGCGCGGATGATCTTTTCGACATCGACCTGCTCAGATGAACTGGAAGGCGCGGGGGTCGTCGTCGCGGCGGTTTGCTGTTGGGCTGGCGTTTGCTGTTGAGCAGAAGCCACACTGGGCGAGATAAGAGTGATGGCTGACAGACCCGACACTAAGAGAAGCAGCATGAGAAATAATTTCATAAGCGGCGTTTGTTTTGCTCGTAGATTTGGCGCGGCGTGTGCGCCGCGATGAGTGGGGCGCTGCCCCAATGACTTCGTAAACAACTTTCAGATGCGCTTTTCCGAAATTGTGTTGCCACCTCTCGCCGAAGCTTTAAACCCCGCTCAGAGGACGAACTCAACTTTGACTTGGTGCGGAATGATGCCGCGTTGTGTGCCTTCGTCGAGCAGTCGCTGCACCGCCGTGCGCCCCCGGTCGGTGTAGTCGAGCGTCAGATTATTGACCCACATCGCCACGAAGCGGTCGGCCAGCTCCGTGTCCATGTCGCGCGCGAACTGCATCGCGTAGGCCAGCGCGTCGGCGCGATGGTCGAGCGAGTAACGGATTGATTCGTGAAGGCAGTGAGAGACGCGGCTGATGGTCTCTGCGCCGAGGTCGCGGCGGACGGCGTTGCCGCCCATCGGCAGCGGAAGTTGTGTCCATGTGTGCCACCACTCGCCGAGGTCAACGACCTTCTGCAACCCTAAGTCTTGATAGAAAAGCTGCCCCTCGTGAATCAACAATCCGGCGTCGCACTGGCGGTCCTCGACCGCTTTTGTAATCTGATCGAAGGGAATTACTTCGTACTCGAACTCCGGGCACAGGATGCGCAGCGCGAGAAAAGCGCTCGTCAGTGTGCCAGGCACGGCGATCTTGAGGCGCGGTAAATCCTCGACCTTGTACGGGTCGCGCGCGACGACGATAGGGCCGTAGTTGTCGCCGATGGATGCGCCGTGCGGCAGCAACGCATACTTGTCGGTGACGTACGCGTAGGCGTGAAAGCTGACCGCCGTCACGTCGTAGACGCCGCGCGCCGCTTTCTCGTTCAACGTCTGAATGTCTTCGAGAACGTGCGTGAATTGCAAATTGCCGGTGTCGAGTTTGTTGGTCGCGAGGCCATAGAACATGAACGCATCGTCGGAGTCCGGCGAGTGAGCGACGGTAATTATTTGTTTATCGATTGCGGTGGACATGAGATAGATTAAGTTCACTTTCCGAAAAATTTGCCGGCCTTGCAACTGAATCCGGGCAGCGCCGGGGATATTACTTCGTCTTCGTCTTTGAGTGTCGCCGCCAATTTGAGCGTGCGTTTCTCGAAGCGGTAAATCTCAAGAGACTGAGTTTCGGGATCGACGATCCAGTATTCTTTAACGCCGTGCCGGCCATAAACCTGACGCTTCATGACCCGATCACGCTGCGCGTTTTCTTTGCCTGGGGAAACGATCTCGATGACAATTTCCGGTGCCTCGTTAATGCGCTCGCCCGTACCGACGTTACTGATTTGCTGATTGGAAATAAAAACCGCGTCGGGAATCACGCCGTTATATTCATCGAAGTCCACTCCCGGCGTGAGTAGGATTTCTCCGATTGGGTTTTTATCAAGGTAAGCTCCAATAACCATAATGAAGTTTGTAAGGACACGTTGGTGTGAGAGTCCGGGCGCACACGACACGAAGAGTTCCCCTTCAAAAAGTTCGTAGCGGTTCCCGTCGTCGGGCGTCAGGTCGAGGTCGGAGACGGTTAACAGCGGCTCAATTTTGGCTGACATAAATACCTCTCATCTCCTGCTCGTAAAATCAAAAGGACGGGCGTTTCACTATCGCCTCACACCGCCGCTGTCTCGCGCACGACCGGCTTGTAAAGCGTGTCGCGCTCGACGGCCTCGAAGCCCGCGTCTTCAATCAGCGCGGCAATCTCGCCTTTGCTCATCTTCACTTCGTTGTTCGATTCGACCGAGTAGCTTTCCGACAACTCGCCGCCGTCGGTGATGGTGCCGTCGAGGTCGTTCGCGCCGTAGTGCAGCGCGACCTGCGCGATGCGCTTGCCGAGCATCACCCAGTAGGCTTTGATGTGCGGAAAGTTGTCGAGCATCAGACGCGAGACGGCAATCGTCTTCAAACTATCAACGCCGGACGGCCCCGGCAGGTGCGCGAGTTTCGTGTTCTCAGGATAGAAGGCGAGCGGGATGAAGCACTGGAAGCCGCCCGACTTGTCCTGCTGCTCGCGCAACCTGAGAAGGTGGTCAACGCGGTCTTCCGTGTTTTCGATGTGGCCGTAGAGCATCGTCGCGTTGGTCTTCAAGCCGGCGGCGTGGACTTTGCCGGAGAGCGACAGCCAGCGGTCGGCGTCGCACTTGTGGGCGCAGATCATCGAGCGCGTCGGGTCGCGGAAAATCTCGGCGCCGCCGCCCGGACACGAATCCATCCCGGCCCGCTTTAACTGTTCGATCACGTCCTCGTCGTTCATCTTGTAGAAGCGCGCGAAGTGGTCAATCTCGACCATCGTAAACGCCTTCAAGTGAAGTCGTGGGTACGCTTCCTTCAGCGACGCGAGCAGATCGGTGAAGTAGCTAAACGGCAGTTTCGTGTTCAGCCCGCCGACGATGTGCAGTTCCGTCGCGCCTTCCTTGACCGCTTCGCCCGCGATGCGTAAGGAATCCTGAATGTTATGCGTGTAGGCGTCGGCCTCGCGCGGCGTGCGGTAGAAGCCGCAGAACTTGCAGTCGGCGTAACAAATGTTAGTCGGGTTGAAATGGCGGTTGACGTTGTAATAGGTCGTGCGCCCGTGTCGCCGCCGCCGCACCGTATCGGCCAGTTTCGCGAGCGCCGGCAGGTCGGTCGTTTCGTAGAGTGCGACGCCGTCTTCAAAAGAGAGTCGCTTGCCGGCCTCGACTTTCAGTGCGAGTTCATTAAGTTTTGGGTCGTGTGAAAAGTTCATGGCAATGCTGGATTCTTCGTGAGTGTGATGGATTACTTCCAGAGGATTTGCACGTCGAGAGCGAGACCTCGAAGGAGCGGGTCGCCTGAGACGGTTTGCGGATCTTCTAAAACATCGACGGCGGACTGTGGGCGATAGACGTAAACCTTCTTCGCAAACGGGTCAATCAACCAACCGAGCTGCGTACCGTTGGCGATGTATTCTTCCATCTTCGCTTTTAGAGATTTGAGTGTGTCGGTGGGCGAGCGTAGTTCCACCACGAAATCAGGGCAGAGCGGCGCGAATCGTTCCTGTTCTTCATCTGTCAGCGCGTCCCATCTTTCGTTGCGCACCCACGCCACATCGGGCGAGCGTTTCGCGCCGTTCGGCAGCGAGAACACGGTCGAAGAGTCGAAGCCCTTGCCAGTCCCGTCCTTCTCTGCCCAGATGCCAAACGCAACGATCAATTTGAAGTTGCGGTTTCCTGTCTTTCCTCCGGTCGGCGGCATGATGATGAGGTCTCCTTCGCTCGACAGTTCGATCCGCAATTCGTCGTTGAGTCGGCAAAATTCGTAAAACTCCTGCTCGCTCAACTTCTTCATCACCGTGCCGAAGTGGATCACAAGGGTGTGTGTATCCTGTTCAATTGGCGTAAATGTCGCGGTCATAGTTTTCTTTGCCCTCTGGTTGAGCTGAGCGCTTCTCATATTCGGAAGAACACCGCCCCGCCGAACGTCGCAAGGAGAATCACGCTGACGAAGGCGTTAGTCGTAAAGAACGCCGCATTCAATCGGCTCAAGTCATCTGCCCGCACCAGCGAGTGCTGGTAGACGAGCAGCGCGCCCGTCGCCAGCACACCCGCGAGCGCGAGGCCGCCAAGTGCAGTCGTCAAGTATAACCCAGCCAGCGCCGCGAATGCCCCGGCGTGGAGGGCGCGCGAAACCCACAACGCACGCCCGATGCCGACGCGCGCCGGGATCGAACGCAATCCCGCCGAGCGGTCAAACTCGTCATCCTGACACGCATACAGCACGTCGAATCCGGCAGTCCAGAGCAACACGACGAGCGACAGCAGCAGCGGAACGGGGCTGTCAATCGCACCGCGCACCGCGACCCACGCCCCCGTCGGCGCGATACATAAGCACCAGCCGAGGACGATGTGCGACAACGACGTGAATCGCTTCGTGTAGGAATAGAGCAGCACGCTTGCGAGTGCGACGGGGGCGAGCATGAGCGTCAGGCGGTTAAGCATCGCCGATGCGAGGAGGAAGAGCGCGGCGGAGAAGATCGTAAAGCCCCAGACGAATGACAGTGACAGCGCACCCGACGGCAATGCGCGCATCTTCGTCCGCGGGTTCTGTGCGTCGAAAGTTCGATCCGCGATGCGGTTAAAGGCCATCGCGGTCGAGCGCGCGCCGACCATCGCGAACGTGATCCAGGCAATCTGCCACAGCGTCGGCAGTCCGCGCGCCGCGAGCACCGCCCCCAAAAACGCGAACGGCAACGCGAACAGCGTGTGCTCGATCTTAATCATTTCGAGCGTGGTGCGGATGTTACTTGCGACTGTGGTCGGCATATTTCGTTCGATCAGGTTTGAACCAAAAGTTAGTCGATCCTCGCGGTCGTCGTTTGAGGGGAGTGTCGGCATCGTCGGTGATTATGCAAAGGCGAGGCCACCGGAGTTAGTGGCGGAAATGGGCGGTTATCTGGTATGGCCTTTGCGAATTGCTACTCGCTGAGCTGCCAAGTTGCAGTTTGCCAAAGCTCTCTGTTTTGTCGTGGGTGGCACGTCACCAAAGAGTATCTAACAAAAGAGACACAGAGAGGCGAAGACACAGAGGACCCAGAGAGTTGAGCGGTTTTCTCTATGTCCTTTGTGTGACCTCTGTGTTTCTGTGTTATGCATTGTCCCATCAACCCGTTTCGCTATCTGTTACCGGATGAATTCTCAGTCGCCCTCGACCGCGACCGGCTCACTCGCGGATGGGTCGCCCTTCCATCTTGTTCCTTGCGAGTGTGGCACACCGAATTGATCGAGAATGCGGAACACGAGGTGGTCAACCAGTTCGTTGATGGTCTGCGGGCGGTGATAAAAGCCGGGACTGGCTGGCAGGATGCGCGCGCCGGCGTGCGCAAGTCTCAGCATGTTCTCTAGATGAATCGAGTTATACGGCGACTCGCGGACGACGACGACGAGCCTGCGCCCTTCCTTCAACGTCACGTCCGCCGCGCGGTGAATCAGATTCGTCCCGGCGCCCGATGCAATCGCGCCGAGCGTGCCCATTGAGCACGGCACAATCACCATCCCCTGCTGCATGTGCGACCCCGACGCGGGCGGGGCGGCGAAATTGTCGAGGCGATGTAATCGGATAAGTTTTGAATCGCGCGGCAGCCCCACCCACTTGTTAATCACCGCCTGCTCGCCATCACGCAAATCGGCGCCGAGTTCGATTCGCGCGACGATCTGCGCCGCCTCCGACATAATTAGATTGATGCGCTCTACCGTCCCACTCGCCGCCATGTGAAGCAGCGTGCGGTGCGCGTAGATTGCTCCGGAGGCCCCGGTGATCGCGACGGTTAGTTCCATGACGCAGTGGACAGTGAACAGTAGACAGTAAATCAGCTTTTACAGACTGACCACTGTCCTCTGTTTCGAGCATCTTACGAGCCGGGTCGATCAACCGCAAGCGGTCGGGTTACAAGCGGAAACTCGTTCGATGCTAGAATGCCGGCTCGTTTTCAAGCATCAAAAAATCCAGAATCAATCAATGAACCTTCAAGAAGTAGAACGATTACTGCAAGCCTACAAGGGCGGCGAACTGAACGCGGCGGAGGCAGCGCAGAAGATCGGCGCCCTGTCTTACGAGGACATCGGCCACACGCGTGTGGACCACGCGCGGGCGGCGCGGCAGGGATTTCCGGAAGTCGTCTTCGGCGCCGGGAAGACGCGCGCGCAGGTCGTCGAGATCGTTGAGCGCCTCGTCGCCCACGCGCCGAACGTGTTAGTGACGCGCACCGACGAAGCGACGTTCGGCGAAGTCAGAAACGTTGTGACCGATGCCGAGTGGCACGCCGCGGCGCGGATGATTCGCATCCGTCGGGACCGAGAGGAGCGCGGCGCCGGCGAAATCGCCGTCGTCACCGCCGGCACAAGCGACATCCCGGTCGCGGAAGAGGCGGCGCTGACCGCCGAGGCGATGGGCAACCGCGTGTCGCGCGTCTGGGATGCGGGCGTCGCTGGGATTCATCGCATCCTCGCGGAGCGCGAGCGGTTGCAGCACGCGCGCGTCGTCGTCGTCGTCGCCGGGATGGAGGGCGCGCTTCCCTCCGTGGTCGGCGGACTCGTCGGTGTGCCGGTCATCGCCGTTCCGACCAGTATCGGTTATGGCGCGTCGTTCGGCGGCGTCGCAGCGCTGCTCGGCATGCTCAACTCGTGCGCGTCGAACGTCACCGTCGTCAACATCGACAACGGCTTCGGCGCGGGCTTCGTCGCGAGCCTCATCAATCGAAGGATGAAGGATGAGGGATGAATAAAAATCAGAAGACAGAATGCAACACACAGCACCCAGAAGAAATGAAGCCGCACCTGATCTTCGACGTTTCGTGTTCTGTATTTTTGGTTTATTCATCCCTCATCCTTCATCCCTCATCCCTTAAGAGTCCTTCATCCCTCATCCTTTTGCTGATGCTGTTAAGCATCAGCGTGAGTTGTGGCGCGCGACGCACGCCTAACCTCGAACGCATCTTCGCCGACGCGCGTTCGCATTCCGGCAAACGCCCGATCATCATCATCCCCGGCGTCGGTGGTTCGGAACTCGTCAATGCTCGAACCGGCGAAGTCGTCTGGCCGAAGCTGTTCCGCGCGTCGGACGACGATCTCGATTTGCCCGCCACGCCTGCTCTTGCCACCAACCGCGACGGCCTCGTCGCCGGGCGGATCGTGAAGGATGTTCGACTGTTGCCTTTCCTGCCGAAGTTGAATTTCTTCAACAAACTACTGGACGTATTGCGCCGCGACGCCGGCTACCGCGAAGGCGACTGGGACGCTCCGGCTCCCGACGGCGACCGCGACACCTACTATGTGTTCGCCTACGACTGGCGCCGCGACAACGTCGAGACGGCGCAACTTTTCATACGCCGGGTCGAGGAGTTGAAGCGCAAGCTTGGTCGACCGGAGTTGCGTTTCAACATCGTCGCGCACTCGATGGGGGGATTGGTGGCGCGCTATGCGGCGATGTATGGCGACGCGGATTTGGCAGCGGAGGGAACGGCGACGCCGAGGCCGACCTGGGCCGGTGCGTCATCAATCAACAAGGTGTTCATGTTCGGGACGCCGAACGAAGGCTCAGCGGAGGCGTTCGCGATTCTGCTCGAAGGCTACTCGCTGACCGAAGGCTTGCGACCGCGCGTGCGGCTCTTTAATAAGTTGACGAACGAAGACGTCATCACCGTTCCGTCGGTGTTTCAACTGCTGCCGCATCGTGGAGCAGAGAGCTTTCTCGATGGGGGACTCCGGCCGCTCGCCGTCGATTTGTACGATCCGGCGGCGTGGCGGCGTTACGGCTGGTCACCTATCAACGACGTGGGGTATCGCGAGCGCTTCGCCGGCGGCGCGGTGCGCAGCGAAGGCGAGCGGAAGCCGTTGGGCGGGACGCTCGCCGATGTGGATGCATACCTGGCGTCGGTGCTCCGGCGCGCGCGTAGATTTCACGAAGCGCTCGACGCCGTCGACGGGGCCGCGCCGTCGTCGATGCGTGCGCCCGTCCCGCTGTTCGCCTTTGGCGGCGATTGCGAAGAGACTCTCTCTGCGCTCGTCATCCTGCGCGACGAGCGAAAAAATCGTTGGGTGACGCTGACTCGCCCGCGCGAACTGCGCGCCGCAGGGAACCGCCGCATATCGCGCAAGGAGGTGACGCGCGCGATGTACGAGCTGGGCGACGGGCGCGTGACGCGGCGTTCGCTGCTCGGCATGCGGCGCGGCGCGGCGCGGGCGAGCGCCCTGTTCGACACGCCGCTGTTCGTCAACTACGGCCTCTTCGTCTGTGACCTGCACAGTGATCTACAGAACAACCGGACGCTGCAAGAGAATGCGCTGACGCTGTTGATGAATGAAATTATTGAGTGAGGAAGATGTGGCTGACCGCCGAGCGCGATCACAAATACTTGGTGCGTAGGATCGTCATGTGGTGCAGTTCGTGGCCAGCGATAATATACGCCAGTGCCCGCACGCTGACTTCGTGACCGCTGGCTGACCCACGCCTCAGCCACGCCTCGCCGCCGAGATTTTTGAAGAGTTGAATATTGCCGCACCGCACATGCTGGAATTCGTCGGCCAACTCGCGCAGGCGACAATCGTTGAACGCCGAGTTGGCAACGTAGCCGTCCTGCTCGAAGCCGGCGAGCGGCGTCGGGTCGTTGCGTGCGAAGCGAAGCGCCCGGTATCCGAAGACGCGCTCAGCGTCGGTGACGTGCCCGACCAACTCCTTGATGCTCCACTTGCCGGGGGCGTAGCGCGACTCGGCCTTCGCCTTTGAGATGCCGCGCAGCAACGCCAGTGTTTCATCGAGTTGACTGCTTAAGGTCGTGAGAATGTCGCCCTCCGGGACCAGCGAGACGTAGCCCGCGTAGTCAGGCGCGTACTCGGTCGCATCCGGCGGCGTGATATTTGAGTTAAGCACAGCGCGTTTGTGATTTCTTTCCACTAAAGTTCAGCAGCCTCACTTCCGAAAGGCAAGTTGGCGGTGAGGCACCGCCGCATCATACACCTTGCGGCATGCTAATCAAGCGGGGCGCGGTTCGTTGATCGGCAACGAATGGCCCGCGTGGAACTCATCAGCAGAACTCATGAGTAGAGGGGCCGCCTCGACGCGCTTGCCCCCTCAATCAGATACACACTCTCGCCTTTTCAAAATATCAAATTTATCGCATCTTTCCCTGTTACTCAGCTTTATCCTCCGAGATTGGCGGCTTACCAAATTTTTCGTCAATAAGAAATATCACCCTCAAGGTGAATGACCTTAACTCCTCTATGTTTGTAATTAAGCCATCAAGACCTTGCCACTGTCGGTTAGTTTCCATGTTCAATGCCTTGCTTAATCGATCCCTTATGGGTAGAAAAGTGTCTCTAAATTCCGTCATGCCTTTTTTCACTGATCCAACCACGCTCAAAATCTGTGATAGGGAATTGCGTAAAATTAAAATCTGCTCAACGTCATGAGTCGATTCAGGATTGGCGGACGACACATATGCTGAAAAGCTTCTGTCTAATACCTGCGTGTTCTTCTCAAACTTCGGCAGCACATCTTCTACTCGCTCGGAGAAAGTGCTCATATCAGATACAACCAGCAACGCGATTCTCACATACTCACTCTTTTTTGCCTCACCGGACTCGCTAAGGAGTTCAAAGCGTTCTATGTATGAAACATGTTGTTTGAACTCATCTCCTATATTTCCTATCTCCGTATCAATCGTTGAAAGTATGGCAGCCAATTCGTCACGTGCTTCCGCTCCTTCTGCCAAGAAGTTCAATAGAGTTTTTTTGCTATCGTATTCGGAAAGATCCACAACAACAGCTTTCTCATCTCTTTTTCTATCATCGGAGACTCGATTCTGTTGTTGCCACGGGAACGGTTCAGCGTCAGGATAATTCTTTTGGTACTCGGCGAGTTCTTCTGGCGTCAGCGGATACCACTCGTCGTAAGCATACCGTCTGAAGAACTCCGCGAGGCGTTCACGGAAATGCTGTCTGGCAACTTCGTTCAACCGCCCCTTGCGGAAACCGGTTAATCGTTCGAGGGCTATGCGGGGGATGCGTATAGGAGTGAGAAAGTCCGCTCCCATCTTTTCGCTAAAACCTATTCTTTCATCTGCCGGGAGGTAAAACCATTTCTGGTTGATGCGGGCGTGCTGTGTGATGATTGGAACCCATTTCGATGGTTTGCTCGTGTCTTTGCTCTTACGCTCTACATCTCGGAACGGGCGGACTTCGAACAGTGTAATGTTAGGAGCACGGATGGCGTCGCACTCTTGTGTGCCCACGATGGCTATTGTTGGGCGGACGGTTATTACTGCGGTGACCTTTTCGCCCGCAGAAGCGAATTCTTTCCACGGCAGTGTGCGCGGGAGGCCTTTATCTTCTATGACGGACAGTTCATCGTCAGGGAGGTCTAGGATAGGTACGCCAATGAAGATGTCGCCTTGACTGATAGGTGAGGATTGTTCCGGGAGGTCGTAAATCATTCCTCAACTCTGTAATCGTACCAGCGATTTGCTTCCTCTTCGGCGTAAGCGACTTGCGCCTGCTGAGCCTTATCACTAGCTTCAAACGCTTTGCGGCGGGCTTCCGCAATAGTGATGCAGCGCGCTTGATCTCCTTGCTCATCCGCGGTCTTCGTAGTCACTTGTGTAGCACGTTCTTTGCTGCTCATAACTTGGTGCCTCCGCGCAGCCGGTTCGAAAAACTATCCGAATGATACCATGTGGGAAACGACGGTCAAAAGCAAGTAACTGCATTCGGTGATGGCAAGCTTATACAAATAAAGGGGCGGCGCTACTAAGCGCCGCCCCTTTATTTGGGCACTCAACTACCTCAGTCTTGAAGACACGTCGCGCCCTTGCAGTCTAAAAGTAAATTTTCAACGCGAACTGAATCTGCCGCGCCGGGAAGGCGCTAGTAATCCTGCCGAAACTGGCGCTCGAACGATTGCCGTCAGCCGCCCTGAAGTTGGTTTTGTTGAGCAGGTTGAAAAACTCAGTGCGAAACTCGACGCGCGTGTCTTCAGTAATCGGCAACGGGAAACTCTTGTGCAGTCCCATGTCGAGTTGGAAGAAGGCATTACTGCGCGCTGTGTTGCGGCCCGCGGTGCCGAACGGGCGGTTCGACGCGAGTGGCGGAACCAGCACCGTGTTGCGGTTGAGGTAATTGTCAATCGTGCGCTCGCCGCTCGGCGTAAGGGGGTCGCCGATCACGTCCGGTCGCAAACTTACGCCGCCTTGAAAAGCGGCGAGGTCGGCGGTGACGCGGAACGCCTCGCTTGGCAGCGTCGTGTAGCGCAGATTAATTGGTTGTCCGCTGGTCATCATGTTGACGCCGGTGAGCGTCCACCCTCCGATGATCGCGTTGAGTGCCGATGGCATATCAGCACCGAATGCGCGTCCGCGTCCGAGCGGCAACTCCCAAATCGCGCTCGTCGTGTTGTTGACGGGTTGGTCGTAGGCCGACAAACCGCGTTCAGCGGCGAGGTCGCGGACGTTCTGCGGGCTGGCGGCGTTGCCGTTCGGGTCTTCCAAAGATTGCGCGACGTTGTCCAACGCCTTCGACCACGTGAACGAGTTGAGCAGGTAGAGGCCGCGACTCGCGCGCCGCTCGAACTTGATCTGCAAGCCGTGGTAGTTGGAGAACCCGGCGGGAAAGCCGGTCGAGATGGCCGAGAAACCGGGGATCGGGCGGCGCTGTTGTAGTGGCGTGTTTTCGCCCGGAAGGTTTGGGCGCGCCTGATTCAAATCGCCGAAGAGCAGAAGCTTAACCGCGTGGTTGCCGACATACGCGACATCAACCAAAGTGTTCGGCGTGATTTCGCGCTGCACGGTGAAGTGCCAACTCTGCACGTAGCCGGTGCGCGTGTCGCGTGGCAGGTGAAAGACCGTAGCCGTCAGCGGATTAAAATTTTCTGGCGAAGTTAAGCCTTCGGGGTAGCCTTGCTCGACGGGCCTGATCGGACTCGTCGCTGAGACTTGCACTACCGCGAGCACCACC
>JACDEG010000138.1 GCA_013816505.1 Pyrinomonadaceae bacterium
TCATTACACGCGCATCCTCGCCCGCGCGCTGAAGGTCAAAGGGCTACTGAATATTCAGTTCGCGATTAAGGATGACCGCGTGTACGTGCTGGAAGTGAACCCGCGCGCGTCGCGCACAGTGCCGTTCGTGTCAAAGGCGACGGGCGTCCCACTGGCGCGCGTCGCCGCGTTGGTGATGGCGGGCCGACCGCTGGCGGAGTTCAATTTGCCGGACAACCTCGCGGTCAGCCGCGGTAATTTCTTCGTTAAGTCGCCGGTCTTTCCATTCGCCAAGTTTCCCGGCGTGGACCCGATTCTCAGTCCCGAAATGCACTCGACCGGCGAAGTGATGGGAGTGGGTAATTCATTCGGCGAAGCATACGCGAAGGCGATGATGGGCGCGGGCTTGCAACTGCCGACTGAAGGCACGGCGTTCATCAGCGTCAACGACAGCGACAAGGGGTTGGCCGTCGTCCTCGCGCGACGCCTCAGACGCCTCGGCTTTGACCTGACCGCGACCTTTGGCACCGCCGGGCGTCTGCGCGAGGTGGGGTTGGAAGTCGAGACGGTCTTTAAGGTCAACGAAGGCCGCCCGAATATCGCCGACCAAATCAAGCAGGGCGAAATTGCCATCGTCATCAACACGCCACTCGGACAAACATCGCACTACGACGAGCAAGCGATTCGCCGCGCCGCGCTGCAACACGGCGTCCCGTGCGTTACCACGATGACAGGCGCGCAGGCCATCGTCGAAGCCATCGCCTCGCACGAGCAGACACAAATCAATGTGATCTCTTTACAGGAACTACACGAGGAAAGTCTGGGGTCTGGAGTCGCGAGTCGGGAGTCGAAGGCCGATGCGAGCGTCGCCGTTGGACTTGGAGTACAGACTTCAGACTCCAGACTCCAGACTTAACTTATGCAGATCAACGATTCGCAAATTATCAAACGAATTATTGACGAGTGTCGCGTGATCGCCGTCGTCGGACTGTCATCGAATCCGATGCGCGCATCGCATGGCGTCGCCGGCTACATGAAGCGGCAGGGCTATCGCGTGATTCCGGTTAATCCGAACGAGACGGAAGTTCACGGCGAGCGCGCGTACCCGACGCTTTCAGAGGTGCCGGAAAAGATCGAACTGGTTGATGTGTTCCGCCGCTCGAAAGAAGCGGGCGCAGTCGTCGACGAGGCGATTAAGATCGGTGCCAGGGCCGTCTGGTTGCAGGAAGGTGTGATTGATGAGGATGCCGCAAAGCGCGCGCTCGACGCAGGGCTGATGGTCGTGATGAATCGCTGTTGGTTAAAAGACCATGTGAAAGTGTCGCACTAAAAGGGTGAAGAAGTGACTGCCGGATTAACTCCGCTTGATACTCATGAATCCAGAGTCGTGCTGTCCAACATCAGTTGGGGGACTTACGAAAGCCTGTTAGCCGACTTGGAGGATTGCAGCGCCCCGCGCCTCACTTACGACCGAGGAAGTTTAGAAATTGAAAATCTCAGCTTCAAGCATGAGCTTTTCAACGGAGCCGCGAGCTTGATTGTTAACGTGCTGGCCGAAGAGTTTGACATAAATTCTCGCGGACTCGGCTCAACCACTTTCAGGCGCGAAGACCTTAAGCGCGGCTTCGAGCCGGACTCGTGCTTTTACTTTCAGAACGAACCTTTGATTAGAGACAAAGATCGCTTGGACTTGATGGTTGACCCGCCGCCGGATTTGGTTGTTGAGATAGACATCCCCAGCCCTTCGCTCGACAAGTTTTCCATCTTCGCGCAACTCGGCGTGCCTGAAGTGTGGCGTTATGACGGAACGGCATTAGGCATCTTTCATCTCGAAGGCGGTTCTTACGTCGAGCGACAATTGAGCGGTGTTCTGCCGGTTGTCACGAACACGGTGCTCACCGATTTCCTTTCCGAGAGCTTAACAGGCAGCCGCCTCGCTTGGCTGCGGAAGGTGCGCGGTTGGGCGAGGGAGCAGCATCAGAAAGATTAACGAGCTGATGAGCGTGGCAATTCATGCGGTAGTGCTAACCCTCAGCGACCGGTGTGCGCGCGGCGAGCAGGAAGACAAGTCGGGCGTGGTGCTGGCCGATCTTTTGCGCGGAATGGGGTCGGAGATTGTCGCGCAGGAAATCTTGCCGGACGACCTGGAGCCGCTGGCTTCCACTTTGAGGATTTATGCGAATCGCCCGGACGTGAATCTGATTGTGACGACCGGCGGGACGGGCTTTAGCCCGCGTGATAACACGCCGGAAGCGACGCGCGCCGTGATCGAAAGAGAAGCGCCCGGACTCGCCGAGGCGATGCGCGCCGAGACGCTCCGGCAGACGCCGATGGCGATGATCTCGCGCGGCGTCTGCGGCATCAGCTCTGGCGCGCTCATCATCAACCTGCCCGGCTCGCCCGCCGGCGTGCGCGAATGCTTCAACGTCATCAAACCGGTGCTCGGCCACGCCGTCGCGCTGCTCGAAGGAAAACCGCACGATCAAGCGGGGTGACAAGCGTCGCCAGTGTTCTGGCAACATTCGCGCCTGAAAAGTTGTTTGACATCACTCACTTCGATGCCTAATATCTGAGTCGCCCACTGAACTACTGACGCGCACGGACTTAAATCACGCTTGAGATAAAAGGCGGTTGACGATCATGCTGCACAGCGCGCTCTTCTTCCAAATGACGACGACAACAACCGACGCCACGAACATCGGGGGGCCGATCACTGCGTACTGGCCGGTGATGATCTTCTTCGTTTTCGCGGTCATCTTCCCGGTGCTGCCGATCATCCTCGGGCGCGTCGTGCGTCCGAGCATCTACGGGAAGGCGAAGATGCGTCCCTACGAGTGCGGCATCGACCCAACCACAGAGGCGCACGACCGCTTCACCGTCCGCTACTACATCGTCGCGATGCTGTTTTTAATCTTCGACGTCGAGACAATCTTCCTGCTCCCGTGGGCGATTATTTTTATGGGCGAGGATTTCTCGTTCACCACATTCGCCCTCATCGAGATGTTCGTCTTCCTCGGCATCCTCGTCGTCGGCTACTACTACGCCTGGCGCAAAGGCGCACTCGAATGGGCGTGAGAGAAAGGGATGAGGGCGGAGGGATGAGGGATGAATCCAGAAGGCCGACAGGACCTGAAGGGTCGGACAAAAGCTTTTGCCCTGCGCGTTATCAAATTGTATACGGCGCTACCCCAAAGACCTGAAGCACAAGTATTGGGTAAGCAGATTTTGCGCTCCGGTACGTCAGTCGGGGCGCATTATCATGAAGCTTGCCGCGCGAAGTCAGACGCTGACTTCATCAGTAAGATCGAAGGCGGCTTGCAGGAACTCGAAGAAACTATCTACTGGCTTGAACTAATCGTCGAAGCAGGCATATTCGGTGATGAACGCGTTAAGTCTCTACACGACGAGGCTGGTGAGTTAACGGCTATGTTCGTCTCAATGGTCAAAAACGTCAAAATTCAAAGTGGAAAGGGGAAATGAGAATGTCTACAAAAACAACTTGTATTTCATTCATCCCTCATCCCTCATCCTTTAAAAACTATGGCTGAACATCCAGAAGGAATCGTCCTCACGACCGTTGATTCGATCTTCAACTCCCTGCGCAGGAATATCGGCGCGCCGGTGATGAACGTGAAGCCGGTGCGCGACACGATCAACTGGGCGCGCAAGTCGGCGCTCTGGCCGATGACTTTTGGCCTCGCGTGCTGCGCGATTGAGATGATCGCGACCGGCGCGGGGCGCTTCGACATTGATCGCTTCGGCGCGGGCGTGTTCCGCCCCAGCCCGCGGCAGAGTGATTTGATTATCGTCGCCGGGACCGTGACGCTGAAGATGGGGCCGGTCGTGCGCCGCGTATACGATCAGATGCCGGAGCCGAAGTGGGTGATCGCGATGGGCGCGTGCGCCTCGACCGGCGGCCCGTTCGATTCCTACTCGACGATGCAGGGCGTCGACCGCACGATCCCCGTGGACGTGTACATTCCGGGCTGTCCGCCGCGACCCGAAGCCCTGCTGTACGGCCTGATGCGTCTACAGGACATCATCATGCGCGAAGCGCCGTCGGCGTACATCTTCGAGTCGGACGGCACAGTGCGTCGCCAGCGTGCGTTAGAGGGTGATGATGATCTACAGAACATCTCGCCGCTCGACCGCGAGGCCGAAGAGATTGTCGCCGCCGCGCAGACGTAAGTTGCCGAAGAAATTGTCGGTTTGAAAGCAAAAGAGATCGTCTCAAACGTGAGATGGTCTTTTTTGTTCGTTAAGTAGGTGTGTGGCGTGTGAGGGTCTTCGAAGGCGTGGCGCTCGTGGACAAATGGGCGACGCATCACGGCTGGTGAACCGCGATCATTCCGGGCAAGATACATTCAAAAAATCATTTGAAAGGTTGGCATGATGAACATCGAATACATCCAAATCCCCAACGCGCCCGCTCCGGTAGGACACTACTCACCAGCCGTCATTCACAACGGCTTGATCTTCGTCTCCGGTCAACTACCGATCAATCCGCAGACGGAAGAGAAAATCACAGGCTCGATTGAAGCGCAGACCAGACAGGTGCTGGTGAACATCAGCGAGATTCTGAAAGCGGCGGGAAGCGATTTGAGCCGCGTCCTCAAGATGACGGTTTATGTTTCCGACATCAGTCTGTGGGGTGCGGTCAACGAGGTTTACGGAGAGGTCATGGGCGAGGCGCGCCCGGCACGCGCCGTCGTCCCGACGAAAGAATTGCATTACGGATTCCTGATCGAAATAGATGCCATTGCCGCCGTCCTAAAACCCTGACCTCTACCGATTGTTCTCTTCATGGGTCTCTTCATTGTTCACTCCTTTTCGGAAACGGCAGGAGCATTGAGACTCGCTGCCGATATTCTTCATATGCCGTGCCATGAATACTCACTATGTCGCGCTCCTCAAGCTGAATAGCGATTAGAATGTAAGCGGTGGTGGCAATAGCGAAGACCAGATGCCCAACCGTCATGCGAGGTGTTGCCCAGAAGGCTATCATGAAACCCAACATGATCGGATGGCGCACAACCTTGTACAAAAAGGGCGTCCTAAAGCCCAACTCGGTGTACTCCCGCCCACGCTGGTAGAGATAAACCTGCCGCAAGCCAAAGAGATCGAAGTGGTTGATGAGAAATGTGCCGACAAGCACCGTCGCCCATCCCAGAATGAAGAGCGCCCACAGGATGTAACGCCCGACGATATTCTCAACATCCCATACGACATCTGTCATCGGTCGCCACTGCCAGAAAAGCAGAATCAGGGTGAGACTCGCCAGCAGAACATAGGTGCTACGTTCAACCGGTTGAGGGACAAATCGAGTCCACCAACGCTTAAAAGCAGGACGCGCCATGACGCTATGCTGGATGGCGAAGAGGCTAAGAAGCAGGGCGTTGATCAGAAGCGCCTGAGTGAAGGGCGCAGGCTCGCCGGAATCTATTGATTTGGGCACGACCAGATTCCCGACAAACCCGATGGCATAGAGAAACGTGATGAAGAAAATCAAATAGCTGACCGCACCGTAAACGAAAGCAAATATTCGACCCATGATGTGTTCCTCCTTCCGTGTCTAGTGGTTGGTTTATTGAATTGTTCCCGGTTTTTATAAGGACGAGCTGTGCGATAGGAGTAACCAATGGAAGTCCTCCCATCGCAAACGAATCAGTCCTTCGCGCGGTAGAAGTAATACTCGGCAGCGTAAGGCACCTCTGCCACCGCGCCGATGGATACGCCGGGAGCCGTGGGAGCTAAACCGCCTTTGGTGTTTACCCGCTGGATATAAGTCACCGAGTTGAACATGCCAGGGCCATCGGTCGAGACCGTCTGGAGCAGCAACCAGGGAATGGCGGTCGGGTCCGGGGAGCAGCTTGCCAGTCGCGTGGCGACCACTTTGCTGCCGCTGTTGCTCTCCCAAGTGGGGCCGGCGTAGTGAATGCCGACTTTCTTGTGATAGTTGGCGTCGGCGAACAACGTCGCCACCGGCTCCACAAACACCCAACTGGTGCCGTTCCACCTGTAGAGCTGCACGCCCACCGCGTACACGTGGGAGGCCACTCTGTTTCCCAGCGGCGCCTCGATGTTGTCGCAGAGAGGGGATGGCAAGTCCGGTGCATGGTTGTTGTTGTCGCCCGCCCGTGCGGCCGGAATGGAAGGGAGCGCAAGCCCAGCGACGGCGAGCAGGACGACAAGCCTGATGACACGTTTCACTTTCATGTAGCGCATTAACTTTCTCCTTTTAATTGAATCTGTTGTTTCCGGTTTTTGTCAGGACGAGCTGAGCGGTAGGAGTAACCAACGGAAGTCCTACCGTCTCAACTTATCCTTCTCATCGAAGACACTCACTTGAGCAATGTGCTTAATTTGGACCATCAGAGGCCCTGACTCGTTCAGTGGTCGTCATCGCCCGAGTCATTGTCGCCGGAGCTTACTGCGAACCATCGTCCTTCGCCCGCGAGATGAAAACTTGGGCGACGGACTTCCCAAGCTCCTTACCAGCAAGGTTGTCCATCAGGTAGTGAATGCCAGCCCAAATTCTGGTGCTGACCCTCTAAGCCGGGAACAAAAGACTGACAGCAATAGGAGGTATTGCTCCACCTCGTTGAGCACAGCATGTTGAGTGAGCATCAACCTTCCCGGCTTAGAGGGTCAGCACCGCACGTGTCGGGAACAGGTATGCCATGACCTCGGATCGGGCGGACGAGAACGTCGCGTGGTTCGAAGGGTAGCTCGGGAAATTCGGCACCGCGAACAGGGGTGTGGTCAGAACCGCCTGTCCGCGCAGACGGCTCTGACTCATTTGGCTAATGGTCGCGGCGCGGTTTCATAAAATTCAGAAACACATAGTTGGCGACATTGCGCCCCGCCGATTGTCCGGCGGTTTGGTCAAACGTGAAATGAATCCCGCCATAGACCCGGCTGCGCTCTTCTTCATTCGCCATCGCCGTAAAGCCCGGATATGAGCGCGTCGCGCCGCCCGCGCCTTCCCATGTGTGTTCAAAACGGATATCGTCGCGTCCGAAAAACAAGCCGAGAATCGTTGATTGCGAAGTGCCGATTGCCGCATGGTTTCCCGCGTAAGTCGGATACGGCGGATTGCCAATCAGCGATGACCAGTTGGCATCCGGCGCGGTGTCCGGGTTGCCGTCTTCGTCGGCGCGGCGAATTGCCGTCACCGGTCGCCACAAACCGTGAACGAATTTGCTCGTCATCGTAGTTTGCAGCGCGTCGTGAAAGGAAATATTCATTAGCGCGAACAGGCGGGCGTTTTCCGCCGTCGTGTTGTTGCGCGATATGGCGACGGTGCGGGCGACATTATTCCAAACGAACCAAATGGTCGTCGGAGTATCAACATTTGCCCACAGCCGCGCGACTTGTGTCTGGTCGGCAGTGCGCGTCGTGCTGGTTGCAGAGCCGATTTCTTTGACTTCGTTGAAATCGGCGGCGTATTCCGCACTCGTCAACGCGGGCGGCGGATTCGGCGCGAATTGAGTGCTTGAAGTCATCGCGAACGGCAAGACCGCCGGATAATGCGTAAAGCCTGCGGGAGCCGGAGCCGGTTGCCAGTTGCCGGGAGTCAGCGGCAAAACGTAAGGCGGCGGCGTGGCATTCCAGCCGTCGTTGGCGCGAACCGCCAACAATTTCTCGGCAACAAGTTCACCGACCCTGATGCCTTGCCGCGCCCGATTGGGCAGAATTCCGTTTAGCGAGTTGGTTAATTCAGCGTCGAAAACGTCTCGTCGCGTCGGATACAAAGCGACTAAAACATCGTGCGCGGCTTTGGCGGCGGCGGCTTCCTGCGAACCTCGTCGGCTGGCGTGAACTTCGATCAAATAAGGCGTATGGCTGCCCTCAATCGAATTGACGGCATCGAACATCGCCGCGTGCATCAGCGCAAAACTCCGCACGGGAAAAATCGTCGGGGGATGCTGTCCGGACGTGCGGATAGTTTCCTGCAAAACGCGATTCCACAGCAAGACAACATTTTCGCCAGGCGGAACTGATTCCGGCGGATCATTGTCCTGCGCCGGAACATTCATCACGAGGCAAAGTGATAGCGTGATTGTCAGAAGACAAGGCAGAAGTTGTTTGTACTTCATTGATGGTTCTCCTTCCAGTTTTTGTAGAATGAAATTTATGGTTTTGTGTGCAAGGCGGAGACAGAAGCTAACTCATGGCTCTGGTTGACTGAACACAATTGACGAAACCAACATCGCCACTACAAGAATGCGTTTCATACTGTTTCTCCCTTCAACTTATCTTTCTCATCGAATCGGCATGCAAAATTGACTGCCGAAAGGGGAAGTCAATACCTACCGACGCGCAATTTGATTGCCGCCAACGGAAGGCTGCTGATAAAATTCGCACCTGGTCGTGTCGCCAAGGCTCGCGCCCTAACTACACAAAGAGGCATTGAAAAGTCCTTAAAGACCTATTCAAGTTGTCCGGAGCGCACGCGCGCACGCGCCATGTCGCGTCTCCCTAGCTCGCCGCTACGGTTCCTTCGCCGTCTTCGGTAGTGAGCCTTCGTGCCGCTCCACCTGACTAATGCGAAGGCCGCGCGCGAAAACCGTCATCCGCCCTGAGAAAAATTTTCCCGCGCCCGGAGAGTGTTAGAGAGTTGGCGCGCCGGTGTGATAAATTTGCGCTACTTGACCGCGGAGTGCCCAGCCCGAGGAGGTTTCCGCAATGACCGTAGCCTCGTCACAAGAAGTCACGCGACTACTCGCGGCTTGGAGCGGCGGGGATGAGGCGGCGCTCGAACAACTGGTCCCCATCATCCACGCCGAACTGCACCGCCTCGCCAAGCATTACCTGAAGCGTGAACGCGCCGGCCACACGCTGCAAACTTCGGCCCTCGTCAACGAAGCCTATGTCCGCTTGATCGACTGGAAAACTGCGCGCTGGGAGAGCCGCGCGCACTTCTACGGCGTCTCGGCACAGTTGATGCGGCGCATCCTCGTGGACTTCGCGCGCCGCCGCCCGCGAGCGCAAGGCGGCTCGGTACGTCACGTCTCGCTTGACGAGGCGCTGTTGGTGGCGGCGGAGCCGGACGCCGATCTGGTGGCGCTCGACGAGGCGCTCGAAGCCCTGGCGCAACTCGATCCGCGCAAGGCCCGGATCGTGGAACTGCGTTTCTTCGGCGGGTTGAGCGTGGAAGAGACGGCGGAGTTTCTCGGCGTCTCGCCGGCGACGGCGCTCCGCGAGTGGAACAAGGCGAAGGCATGGCTTTACCGCGAATTGAGCGTAAAGGGGTAATGGTTCAAGGGTGAGAGACAAGCGACGGTAGAGCGAGCTTTTCGGTAGTGTCCGTTTTTCAAGTTTTAACTTGTCTTGTGTGGTACGCGGTAGAATCTTAATTTAAAACAGGTAAGATTCTGTGTACATACAAACGTTGATACATGTAATGGTACTATAGTTGTGCCGCTATGTGCTATTTTCCCGCCCGTAAAGCCGATCCTTTCATAGGGACAAAAACCCAACCTGTTGCCTTCTGGTCATACTTCAAGTTGACATGGTGACTACTAGACAGTCCGCATTTGCAGATTGCGCTACAGGAACGTATTCCAGCTTGACAGGACGATCCCGCTTTTTCTATACTTCCTTCGTGCAGGCTGATAAAGGAGGAAGTTAGGTTATGCCTTATGAGATATTCACCCGCAAACAAACTCGCATGAGTTCTCCGGCGGTTAGCATTGCGGCTATCGGCAGGATTGCTCTAAACCAAGCCGCCACTCAAATATTCCAATCAAACGCTGTCGAACTCGTCTTGCTACTCTGGGACGACGCGCGTCACAGGATAGCTGTCCGCCCTATCACCAAGAAGGACAAAAGAGCTTACGCACTCTCGCGTGGCAAAAGTAGCGCGATGTTTTCAGCTAAGACGTTTTTAGAGTATATCGGATACGATTATTCTGAGACTCGCGCTTTTCCCGCTCAGTGGAACGAAGAGGAAGGTATGCTTGAGGTGGAGATACCTATCGAACATTTCAAGGGAAAGCAACAGGCGAGGTTTCTGCCATTGGAGACGCAACCGCCTCTGAAGATACGGGCTAAATAGAAACGAGGGTAACTGGGCTGTCACCCAAATTACCCTCTAGAAACCGTTAACCCTTAACAGTTGTGCAGGCCGCAAAGGAGGCGCTAGTGCGCCTTGGTTTCATGTGTATTATACGCATTCGCGGGCCTCCGGTCAAGATTTGATCTCTAAATCTGATTGGAAGGAGGCTTTGCTATGCACAGAAGATGAATAGCTCTATCGTGTTATGTCGCAGGACGATAGAGCCATAACCCATAGACAAGCCTCAGAGGGATGATAGTTTGTAGCTGCGTCCCTCTGAGGCTTTGCGACTAATTATCAATGTACGGAGGGTGTCCCGTTAGCTGGTGCTATTAACTGGGCTTTACATCCAAAGGGGGCGCGTTCGGTTCGATCCCGCCACCCTCCGAACCTTCTTAAAGCTATCACTTTTCAATGGCTTGTTTCAAGGTCTGGCGTACCCATTGGGTTAGCGCCAAACCTTCTTTCTTTGCGGCCTTTTCAAACGCCGTCCTCTCTTTGGACTTACAACGTGTCGCAGGAATGATGGCGTCCAGCGATTCACCTTCGGGTTTGGGGGGCCTTCCGACCTTCTTAAGTTTTACGCTTTGCTTCATCAATTATCGCTGCCCTTACAGCAGCACGCGCAGAGTCAACGGGCGGTAGTTCTAGCACGGCAACATACCGCTTGCCTTTATCATTCTCACCAGTCGCGTGCGCCCAAGCATAGGCGCGAGTCGCTTTCGGATGGCCGCGAATGTTAAAGACCTCAACTTTACCTTCCCACACAGTCCGACCTTGAAATACCTCCTTGATGGATACAGTCCCCGCGTGTGCGGCTTCGCACCCATGAAGGCGACGAATCACTTTTCTTAACTCGGCTATGTCGCTCATTAGGTTGTCATTTCCACAATATCAGCAACCGTCCAATGACTTCGCGCAACACTTGCCGCCATTGCTGGCGTACAGCGCAACGTCTTATGAGTCTTGACGAAATTGTAGTACAGAAAATGCAAGCCAACCGCTGCTTCAAAGTTCTCTAGCTTTTTCGAGAAGGCGATTGTCAAACGAGTAAGCCGCCTCATGTGGTGGCGCGTCGTCAAGTTTAACCTTTCAACATAGCTTGTTGAGATGAAGGGTGGTAGCGGGTCGCCAGTAATAACCGTCGTACTAACATTGACTAGCCTAGTCGGGCTGTACTTACGGTCAGGTGTATTTGCTCCGTCTGTCTCATAGGACTTTACAACCTGTCCGTAATCCACATCTGCGCCGAATCCCTGCTCAACCGCTTCGACATATGCGGCTAGTCCATCGCTGGAAAGCTGGACGCGATTCTTAAGACGGGACGCAAGGTCGCCAATGAAAGCGTTAGCCGTGAGTGAATCACGCTTCCCGACCTTGTAGCAGGGAACGAGTTTTGAATCCGCGTCAATTGCACAGAACGTCCAAGCGTCTCCGACTTGGCGCGGGTCGTCAGTCTCTTTAATGTTCTTCTTCTTTTTCTGAATGAATCCCCAAATCTCATCAATTTGGATATTCCTACAATCAAGGTTGCGCATCTTTTCATCCATAATGCGGGCGCAACCTTGTCCGACTTTAACGCCGAGATTCATGACGGTATCACGATGAACGCCCGTCATGCGCTCAACTTGGCGAATTGCCATGCCTTCCGCCAGAGCAGCTATGACTGTTATCTTCTTTTCTGTTTTAAGCACGTTCGGCATGACTTGTAATCTCCTTCTCTAAACCGGAATTATTGTATTACAGAAATAGATTGGAAGCAAGCGTTATTTTCGTATTACAGAAAATGGTTATAGAGTTTCAGGTTAAAAATTGAAAAACGGACACTACCAGCTTTTCTTTCCGTTCTTCCTTCGCGTCCTTTGCGGTTAAACTTCAAACTTAACTGCAAAGGACGCGAAGAGAACCGCAGAGAACGCAAAGCAGATGTCTCTGTCAGGTGAGCCACCACCCGCAAAGGAAGAAGATGCAAGCTGAGAGGTGGCAGGAGATCGACCGGCTCTTCGACGCGGTGCTGGAACGCGCGCCGGCGGAGCGCGCTTCTTTCCTCGCCGCCACCTGCGCGGGTGACGAAGAATTGCGCCGCGAAGTGGAATCACTCCTCGCGGCCTACGAGCGCGCGGAGAAGTTCATCGAAGCGCCCGCGATGGAAGTGGCGGCGAAGGCTGCCGCTACAACAAAGGCTTTCATCGCCCCGGGACGAGAGATCGGCCCTTACCGCGTTCTGTCTCTTCTCGGCGCGGGCGGGATGGGTGAAGTTTATCTCGCGGAAGACACGCGGCTCGGTCGCCGCGTGGCCCTCAAACTGCTGCCGGCGGAATTCACGCACGACGCGGAACGCATCCGCCGTTTCGAGCGCGAAGCCCGCGCCGCCTCCGCCCTCAACCATCCGAACATTGTCACCATCTACGAGATCGGCCAGAGCGACGGCGCGTACTTCATCGCCACCGAGTTGGTCGAGGGCCAGACGTTGCGCGGCTTCATGCCGCACGCCGCCGCGCAGATGAAAGAGGCGCTGAACGTCATCGCTCAGGTCGCGGACGCGCTCTCAGCCGCGCACGCCGCGAGCGTCGTTCACCGCGACGTTAAACCCGAAAACATCATGCTCCGGCCAGACGGCTACGTGAA
>JACDEG010000589.1 GCA_013816505.1 Pyrinomonadaceae bacterium
CGTGATAAATTGGGTCTTGCGGACACTCTGCCATGCGCCGTAGAAACACATGTTCGTCGCGCAAACTCCGCCAATCGAGATGCCACGCGGGTGGCTGCGGACACTGCGGAAAGATACTGCTCATAGGGTTACTTACTACGATCTCGACGTGCCTTTAAGACTTGGCGAAGATGTCCGCATCACCGCGTAATTCGTTCGGCACGATGGGTCGCTCCAACCAGTGGCTTCCCGAACTGTCAACCGAAGCGAGAAAGCTCGCACGCACATACTTGTAACGCTCAACGACATGCCCCTCTTCTTCGACCTTAATGTACAAACCTTCCATCTCGCTCAATTGATCCGTCTGTGCGAAGACGCGCGCGGCGTTCAAGTTCCGCGCTTCGCACATCACGCGCAAACGTTCGCGCCACGCCCGCGACTTGAACTGCGACACGCCGACCAATGACAACAAGTGTTTTGTCGAGCGCGCGGGACCGGAGTAGAGCACCGGCACAGACGCGACAGGCATTCCGGCGAGCATCTCGCCACGCTCCGTCGTCGGAAGGAAGATGTTAGTCCATGTATCGAGGATGTCGAATTCCAAGAAGTAATGCGGCAATTGATCGTAGAAAATCGTATGCTTGGCGAACATCCATTCACCGTACATCACGTACCTTGGGCCGAGCCTCTCCCACAATTCTGCTATGTGTACGCTCGCCCACGTCTTGAACAATGCGAAGTGGCGTTCACGCCGCCCGCCGTCGAGGAAGTGCCCGCGACTCTGAAGCAGCAATTGTCCTTCCGGCGTAAAACTCAATGCCGAGTTTGCGCCGTCAACCTTCTCTTCGACGACGATCTGACGACCGCGCAGAAGTTCAACCGCGATTTGCTCCAAATCCTCGTTGTCCGCCTGCAAGCGTGAGCCTTGAATGTGCGGCGTGCGTGGATACTTGCGAAGAACGGGCGCGGACATCTTTAGACCTTGACGAGTGCGATGATGTGATTGGGGACGTACTCGACTTTGACGCTGTGTGCGCCAGCGTCGAGAAACATACCTTTGAGTGATTTACCGTCGAAGAGTTGAATGTGTTCAGGGTTCGTGTCTTCTCTCGACGGCACGCTTGCGATGACGAATCTGCGCGCGACCCGCACGGCTTCTGTCGCCGCTTGGTTTGGACTCTCCATATGTTCGAGCACTTCTAACAGCGTCACGACATCAACGCACTTGTCCGCGAAGCCGAGTGTGCCAGCATCCATCAAAACGGATGAAAGGTTCTCGATGCCGCCACGACGGACGGCGGCGATGTCAGCCGCACGTTTTTCGCTGCGGTCGAGCGCCGTCACAGCGAGATGCGGGAAGGCGTCGAGCAACGCCCACAGGAATGTGCCGCGCCCCGAGCCGATGTCAATCAAGCTCTCTGGAGACAAACCTCGCAGGATGCCAAGCACAGAGCGCACGCGCGGCAGTTCGATGTTGCGCTTGAACTTATGCAGCCGGAGACCTGAAGCGAGACCAATCCGAATGAGTTCAGGTGTCGTTAGTTTGTCTTGATCTAGCTTCAACCTTCCGCGCACGAAAGCTGCGACAAGTGGTTCGTAGTAGTAGCTCGTATCTTCGTGCGGCATGACAAGTCGTTATCGCCCGAAGTCTATACTCCGAGCAACCGCGCGATAGTAGGCAATACGGCTTCGGCGCGTGTTCGGTCTAACTCAGACTGTGCGGCTTGTCGAGGTGCGGGACGTCCCGCTTCGTGACTGATGCGTTCTCCCATCCGGCGGCGTTCGGGAAGGGTGAAGGTTGCGAACGTGCGCCGGACGAGCGGTAGCGTCGCGATGTAGTTCTCTTCGGAAAGCCCCAACACCCATTCGTCGAGCACTGCCCACAAAACTTCCGTGTGCAGCAGCAACTGACCGCTACCCTTGAGCAAGCCTTCAATCCACGCGGCGGCGTGCGCCGGTTCGCTCGCAGCGGAAAACGCAAGGCTTAAACGCTTTTGCACGTCGCTTGCTTCGTACACGCCTGCGTCGAGCAGCAGTCGGTAGCATCTTCCGGCGACAAGTCCGTGAAGTGTTTGCTGGTCGCTTAACCGACGCAGCACGTCATGCCAAGTTTCGAGATGCGCGCTTACTTGCAAGAGCGATATGGCAGCGTCGGTTTGTAAGATGCTCTCGAACTTTACCATCGCGGCTTCGTCGTTTAGAGATGCACAAGCAACGGGAAGACCGACCGCGATGCGCGCGACGAATTCGTCAATGATAGTGGAAAGCGCGGTAGCGTCTGTGTGTCGCACGTCGCCATAGCGCAGGGCGTTGGCTAACGCCGGAAGCGCCTGCATAAGCTGACCAACGTCGTTCGCGCGGGCGGCTTCCGCTTGCAAACGCCTGACGAGCGTCTCGACCGACTGCGGCAAATCGGCGAGCAGCACATGTTCGAGCAGCAGGGTCAGTGCCGGAAGATCAGCGGCATGAGTCATCTTGTCTTGCGCCCGTGCGATGGCGGCATCGAGCACGGTGTTACCCCAGATTCCCGCTTCGATGAGATGCACAGCGAACTCCGGCTGCCACTCCAATTGCCACAGTTCATGGAACGTTCCGCTCTTACCCGTGACGCGTTCGCGCACGCCCCAAGGGATACCGAGCAGGTTCAGACGGTGAAGCATATGACTACGCGCGAGGTCGGTGGGTTTACGAAGATCAAGGTCGAGCATTTTTGGTGTCGCTTCGGGCAGTAAGCGCAAACGTTTCTGCTCACGCGTGAGGTCATGCTGAAGCGGTATCGTCGGCGTTTCAGACGGCACGCGCCCGAGCCTCTCGCCGACGATTAACTTTTGCCGGATGAGTCGGAGCGGCGCGTCACCGCCGAAGCAGAGCACCGTCTGCACAGCTTCGTTCACCTCCGCTAAATCAGGGAGCGAACGACCGCGTAGCGCCGCGAGGGTTTCGGCGAGACGCACGGCTTCGATAACTTGTGCGGGCGAGGCGTCCAAATCTTCCTCGCGCAGTAATGCCGCGACGCGAGCCATCCACCGCACCACGACACCCTCTCGTGTTGACCACAGATGCCCATACCAACCCGGCGACTCGATACCTGCTCCGTAGCCACTCGCAAAGCATAGTCTTCCATTCGTCCACGGCACCCACGTTGCGCTTGTCTTCACCTTCGCCAAATCTTTCAAGAGCGCGGCATCCCCTTTCGCCGGTGGCATCTTCGACAACACCGGCGCGTGCCAAGCGCCGCACACAACGGCGATGCGTGCGAAGCCTTCACGCTCTGCCGCGCGAATCGTCTGCCGCATGTACGCCTCGCGCCGCGCTTCCACAGCAAAGCCTCGCGCGACGTTTGTTGGTCGACCCTGTTCACCTCAACTTGTGCCTCGCGCAACGCGGTCATCGCTTCTATCACGGCTACAAACATATCCGTGCTATCGCGTCGCTGCTCAACAATGTGCTCCCACCAACGCTCGCCGTCGCTATAACCGGCAGCCTGCGCCAACCATTGCAACGGGTCGCGGCGCACTGTCGTCTCTTCCTTCACATCAGGAGCCTCTTTGATCGAATCACGCGGCAAAGCCACTTCGTCCGAGTGTTTATCTTCGCCCGCATCGTCTAACTGATGCGCTTGCGGCAAATCCATGAAGCGCACGCTTATGCCGCGTGAGAGACCGTAACTGATCGCTTGCCATTCGGGTGAGAAGACTGCGAAAGGATAATAGACGGCACGCTTCAGCGCGTCGGGACGATAAACGAGCAATGCGACGGGCGGTTGCATCTCGGCG
>JACDEG010000139.1 GCA_013816505.1 Pyrinomonadaceae bacterium
GGTTACGGCTGCGGCTGATGACCGAGGAGACGAAGGCAGCGTGAACAAAACAGATCAACAAGGAGAGCGCCATCAGCGCAACCGGTTGGTTACGATTGATGACCTGGCCGAACGAGTGAGAGAGCTGGAGGCAGAACGCAGCAAGTTAACGATGACCGCCGAAGAGTTGCGAGGGGCGCTTGAGGAACTGGTGGAGGCGTGCGAAGCGGGCGGGACGGGGCGGTACATGTTTGCGCTCGGGATGGCGCGGCGGCTGCTCGATGCTGAGGCTGCGGGTGACGAGCGGGAAGAGGAATAAACAGAGAGAGAAGTCGTCGCTCAGCGTTAGCGGCTAAGGAACAACTTCAACGATTGTCGTCATGCCGAGACTGACATCAACGTTTCAAATCACAATTGTCATCACGCTGCTGTGCAGTCCTTCAGCCGACGCGCAACAGCAGCTGCCAACGATCAGCGGCCAAGTGGTCGCTGACGGTGATACGTTGATTATGCTCGACGGCCTTAAGAAGCAGTACAAGATTAGATGACAAGGTATTGATACGCCGGAACGAAGGCAGTCGTTCGGGACGCGTGCTCGCCAAGCACTTTCGGATTATGCCTTCGGCAAAGAAACGCGGGTGCTGATTACTAAACAAGATCGTGACAAGAGATCATTGGGCCAAGTTCTGATGGGGATCGAGTCATCAACTTGGAGATGATCCGAGTGGGGCTTACCTGGCATGATAGGACTTACCAAATAGGGCTTACCAAAACGAACAGAGTGCGGGAGACCGAAGCGCTCGCCGCCGCTGCCGAAGCAGCAACGCAAGCCTCGCCGCGCGGACTTTGGGCGGACGCCCGGCCAGTGTCGCCGTGGGAGTTCAGGCCGTAGCGTCCGCCAGCCGGAAGTGAAGAGCATCGAGTAGTACGACGAGCAGATCAAGCGTTACAGGGAAGAACTCGACAGCGTGTCGGGCACAGTGTCGGTGCCTTCATCCTGGGTGCGCGCGGTGCCACCGGCTCAGTCAGCGTCGGCGGCGCTGTCATCGGCAACCGGAGAAGCAAAATCTACCACCGTTTCAATTGCCCGAACTATTCGGATGTGTACCGGCGAACCGAGTCGATTTTAAGACCGATGAGGAAACGGAAAGTGCGGGCCACCGAATAGCGTAACTGTCCGTGGTAAAAGATGATGAGCAATCGTTAAGTTCTTCGTGCTGTCGATCTGCACTCTCAAGCGGCGCGATCATCTATGCTGAGAACCTTGCACAAAGTCGCCTCCGGGTTGATTATCGCGCTCGGCATGCTGCACGTATCTTTGACACCGCTTGATGGCGATGGATTTACGCTGGGCGCGATGTGGCTTCTCAGAGCGGGCGTCGCCATCATCCTCGCGGGCTTTATTAGCCTCGTGTTGATTGATGTGCCAATAAAGGTAGTACGGTACAAAAGAGGCTCTCCGCTGGCGTTGTGCTCAGTACGCTCGAAGGCTCAAACACTACTCCTCTTTGAGGTGAGGAAAACCATGCATACTACTTGGAAATTGATACTTCTTCTGCTCTTACTATTTGTTTTGCCGCCGAGTGTGTTGCTTGCGCAGCAGCAATCGACGCCGCGGCGACAAGAACTTGCCGATCACATCAAGGATCATTACACGAAGCGTGAAGTGCAAATTCCGATGCGCGATGGCGTGAAGCTTTTCGCCGCCATTTACGAACCGAAAGATAAATCGCAGAGATACCCGATTTTACTCAATCGCACTCCTTACACCGTCGCGCCTTACGGTGGGGACAAATTCAAAACAAGTTTAGGTCCTTCGGATTTATATGCCCGCGAAGGCTACATTTTTGTTTACGAAGATGTGCGCGGGCGTTGGATGTCAGAGGGCGAATACATGGACGTGCGCCCTGATATCGAGAATCGCCGGCCAACAGAGATTGATGAGAGCACAGACACTTATGATACGGTTGAGTATCTCATCAAGAACGTCGGGAACAACAACGGACAGGTCGGCATCTACGGCATCTCTTACCCCGGTTTCTATACTTCAAGCGGCATCATCGATACGCACCCGTCAATTAAAGCCGCCTCGCCACAAGCGCCTATCGGTGATTGGTTTATCGGCGACGATTTTCACCACAACGGTGCATTCTTTCTGCCGCACGCTTTTAATTTCTATACAGGCTTCGGCCAACCGCGCCCGAAACCTGTCACACCCGAAACAGCAGAGCTTAAGCCTTTCGATCACGGTACACGCGATGGCTACAAATACTTTCTCGAATTGGGGTCGCTCGCCAACACAGACGACCGTTATCGTCAACAGCTCGGCACGGACATCGCATTTTGGAATCAGTTGATGCAGCATCCGAACTACGACGAGTTTTGGCAAGAGCGAAACATTCTGCCGAAACTCGTCAACATCAAATGCGCGGTGATGACGGTCGGCGGCTGGTTCGATGCCGAAGATCTGTACGGTGCGCTCCGCACCTATGAGCATATCGAACGCCAAAATCCGGGCATCTACAACATCCTCGTCATGGGACCGTGGTTTCACGGCGGCTGGGCGTATTCCGATGGCAAATCGCTCGGCAATGTTGACTTCGGAACAAGCACTTCCGAATTCTATCGCTCACAGATCGAACTTCCGTTCTTCAACTATTTCTTAAAAAACAAAGGCACGATTAAGGAGATCAAAGAAATCAACGTCTTCGAGACCGGCACGAACGAGTGGAAGTCTTACGACCGAACGCAGAGGAGCAGTTGGAGTCCGATTAACGTTACCGAAAGAGTACTCTACATACAGGCGGATGGTGGGTTGTCTTTCCAAAAACCACTTGCGTCAAAAGCTTTCGATGAATACATCTCCGACCCGGCGCATCCTGTGCCGTTCACGGAAGACGTGAACATTGGCATGACACGCGGATACATGACTGATGACCAACGGCACGGTTCGCGGCGCCCGGACGTAATCACATATCAGACAGAAGCTCTCGCCGAAGAGATCACAATTGCCGGAGACATCAAGCCGACGCTCTTTGTTTCGACGAGCGGGACGGATTCGGATTTCGTCGTTAAATTGATTGATGTCTTTCCAGATAACTTACCGGTTAATGCAGATACAAAAAGAGAGATGGGCGGGTATCAAATGCTCGTTCGCGGCGAGCCATTCCGCGCCCGCTTCAGAAACAGTTTTGCGAGACCGGAGGCGATGCGACCGAACATGGTCGAGAAAATCGCGTTCACCATGCCCGGCATCACGCATACCTTCAAAAAAGGTCATCGGATCATGGTACAGATGCAAAGCAGTTGGTTTCCGCTCATAGATAGAAACCCGCAAACTTTTGTACCGAACATTTTCGAGGCGCGAGAAGCAGACTTCCAAAAGGCGACGCAGCGTATCTATCGCGGCGGAGCGGAGATGACGAACATCGCCTTGGCTGTGCTGAGAAAATAAGGACAGTGTTGCTGTCCGTCTTCAGATATTTCGCGGACCGTTTTCATAAATTTCACTGATTAAATTGGCTTATCACACGAGAGTCGTCCGCACTCGTCGTATGAATTTCATCTGGGCGAACACGCATGACGGAAGAAAACATTTACGACGTGTTGATTATCGGTGCCGGTCAAGCTGCCATCCCGCTAGCGCACGCGCTCGCCGGGGTCGGGATGCGAGTCTGCCTCGTCGAGCGCAAGCACCTCGGCGGCTCGTGCGTCAACTTCGGCTGCACGCCGACCAAGGCCGCGCTCGCCTCGGCACGCGTCGCTTATCAGGCTCGCCGCGCAGCGACGTTCGGCTTACGTATTCCGACGGTCGAAGTGGATTTCGCCGGCGTGCTGGCGCGCGCCAAATCAATCGTCCAGCAGTCTCGGCGCAGCATCAAGAGGGGGTTTGAAAACTCGGCCAACCCGCAGCTGATTTACGGTCACGCGCGTTTGGAAGGGCGCGACGAAGCGGGTTTTCTGATTCGTGTTGAAGACAGATTGTTGACGGCCAAGCAGGTGGTTTTAGATACCGGCACGCGCAGCCGGATACCGACGGTTGAAGGGATGGATAAAGTAAAGGTTATAACTGCCGGGACATGGCTTGACGAAACAGTATTGCCGGAGCACGTCGTCATCATCGGCAGCGGCTCGACCGGACTCGAAATGTCTCAGTTCTATCGTCGCATGGGCAGCCGCGCGACAGTTGTCGATCACAACCAGCAGATCGCTAAAGATGAGGATGAAGACGTTGCCGAAGTTTTGCAGCGGTCACTGGCGGCGGAAGAGATCAGGTTCTATCTGCAAACGGAAGTCAGATGTGTTGAGACTGACGGTACCAATCTCGTCATCAAACTCGAAGGCCATGCGCCGACGGAGATCAAGGCGTCACACTTGTTCGTCGCCACAGGCCGCCATCCAAACACAGATGATCTTGGATTGGAGACGATTGGGGTCGAAGTTACAGACAAGGGATTCGTCAAAGCGGACGCTCGACTCTCCACCAGCGTTCAAGGAGTGTGGGTCGCGGGCGACATTCGCGGCGGCCCGATGTACACGCACACGGCTTGGGACGATCATCGTGTGCTCGAATCGCAAATCGCCGGAGACGGTTCACGCACCACCGAACGAATTGTGCCGTATGCTTTTTTCACCGATCCCGAACTCGGTCGCGTCGCACTAACCGAACGCGACGCTCGACGCTCCGGCAAAAGAATCAAAGTTGGTCGGTACGAGATGAAGAAGAACGGCAGAGCCGCCGAACTCGGCGACACCGACGGCTTTATCAAAGTGGTCATAGATGCGGACACCGACCGGATTCTTGGCGCATCGACGCTCGCTATCGAAGGCGCGGAGTTGATTCACACCATCATCGGCGTGATGAACGCGGACGCGCCCGTCGCCGCCATCCGCGATGCTATCCACATTCACCCGACGCTTTCCGAAGCCGTGCAAAGCGCCGTCTATTCGATCAAAGCCGACGAGTAGCAAAACAAATGAGCAAGCGAATTGAATTCAAGTGCAACTTATCGGAAGCGACCACGCCGCTTTTGCACGTCTGGTCTCACACCATCGGCAGCGGTCATGCGTTGCTGGCGCTGCGCGCCGACTGGCAAGCGCAGCTGAAACGCTGCCACGATGAACTGGGTGTGCGTTATGTGCGCTTTCATGGCTTGCTCAACGACGACATGGGCACGCTGATTACGCACACCGAGCGTCCGCTCTATTCGTACTTCAACGCCGATCAAATTTGGGATTTCCTACTCTCAATCAACATGAAGCCATTCGTCGAATTGAGCTTTATGCCGACGGCGCTCGCGCGTGGCGGCGAGACGGTCTTTCATTATCGAGGGAACATCACGCCGCCGAGGGATTTCAAAGAATGGGGCACGCTGATGCACAAACTCGCGGCGCACTGGGTTAATCGCTACGGCCTCGACGAAGTTAGCCAGTGGTTCTTCGAGGTCTGGAACGAGCCGAACCTGCAAGTATTCTGGACGGGCACGCGAGATGAATACTTCGAGCTTTACCGGCACACCGTTGAATCGATCAAAAGCGTGGACAGCCGTCTGCGCGTCGGCGGACCATCCACCGCCGCGAACGCATGGGTCGAAGAGTTTCTGGAGTTTTGCGAAAAGAACAACCTGCCCGCCGATTTCGTTTCGACGCATCACTACCCGACCGATGCTTTCGGCAAGGAAGGCGATGATACTGAAACGCAGTTGTCTCTGAGCCGACGCAGCGTACTGCGCGAGCAGGCGCGAGACGTGCGCCGCTGCGCGCGCGGGCTGCCCATCTACTATACGGAGTGGGCTGCCTCATCCAATCCGCGAGACCACTTGCACGACGAGCCTTACGCCGCTCCGTTCGTCATCAAAACTAATCTTGAGATGAACGGTTTGATTGACGGCTACAGCATCTGGACGTTTTCGGACATCTTCGAGGAGACTTACTTTCCTTCGGTGCCATTTCACGGCGGCTTCGGTCTGCTCAACATTCACGGCATCCCGAAGCCGATGTATCGTGCTTACCAGTTGCTCCACCGTCTCGGCACTGAGCAACTGCCGATTGAAGGCTCGCACGAAACAGTAGATGCATGGATCGTGCGTGGTGAAAAGAAGATTACCGTGCTGCTCACCAACCACGCCTTACCACGTCATCCGATTCAAACCGAACATGTGCGCGTCAGTCTCTCCGCCGGGTCAGAGCCGCGCTTCGCCACGATTGAGAGGATTGATGAAGATCACGCCAATCCAGTTCGTCTGTGGCGGGCGATGGGCGAGCCGGAATACTTAAGTCACTTGAACGTGGAGCGATTGCAAGCCGCCTCAAGCCTCGTGACGGAGCCGTTCATGTGGCAGTACAAAGCGGAGAGTATGACGATAAATCTGGACATTGACGTGCCACCTCACGGGGTTGCCGCAATCACATTGGAATATGACACGCCGGAATCAAATCAAGTGGCGCTCGCGTGAATGTTACGACGTGGCAAACAGCGATGATAACCGAAGAGACTTTTGATAAACTCGAGCGCGACACATTCGGCTACTTTCTCTATGAAACGAATGCAGCGAACGGGTTGGTGCCTGATAATACGCGGTTGGACGCCGTGTGCAGCATCACCGCCGTCGGATTGGCGCTTGCCTCTTACACCATCGCCGCCGAGCGCGGCTGGATGACGCGGCGCGAAGCCGCCGAGCGTACGCTCGTCACGCTGCACTTTTTCTGGAACAGCCCGCAGGGCGAAGAATCGGACGCGACCGGCTATAAGGGTTTCTACTACCATTTCCTCGACATGCAGACGGGGCGACGCCGCTATGACTGCGAAGTCTCCACTATCGATTCAACGTTTCTGCTCGCGGGCATCTTGACGGCGGCGACCTACTTCGACGATGAGACGAAAGAAGAACGAGAGATCCGCCGCCTCGCCGACGCGCTCTACGCCCGCGCCGATTGGCAGTGGGCGCAGAACGGTGAATTGACCGTGACTCACGGTTGGACGCCGGAGCGCGGTTTTATCCCGCACCGCTGGGAAGGCTATGACGAGGCGCTGATTCTCTACGCACTCGGCTTGGGGTCACTAACTCACCCGTTGCCGAAGGAATCTTACGTCGCGTGGACAAACACTTTTCAGTGGCGAGAACTCTACGGGCACGAGTTCCTCTACGCCGGCCCGCTCTTCATACATCAACTCCCCTTCGTTTGGATTGACCCGCGAGGAATCCAAGATGATTACATGCGCGCCAAAGGGATAGATTATTTCGAGAACAGCCGCCGCGCGACTTACGTACAGCGCGAGCACGCGATTCACAATCCGGAAGGGTTCTCAGGATTTCATGAAAACTGTTGGGGCGTGACCGCGAGCGACGGTCCCGGTCCGGCGACGAAGCACGTCAACGGGGTCAAACGTTACTTTTACGATTACATCGCGCGGGGCATCCCCGACGGACCGCATGACGGCACCATCGCTCCGTGGGCGGTCGTCTCCTCGCTGCCGTTCGCGCCGGAAATAGTGCTGCCGGCAATCGAGTATTTCAACGATGCGTACCCCGAGATGACGAGTCACTACGGCTTCAAGTGCAGCTTCAACCCGACCTACTCTGACAAAGAGACGACACCCAAAGGTTGGATTTCCAGAGGCTATTACGGGCTCGATCAGGGACCAATCGTGATGATGATTGAGAACTACCGCTCGGGGTTCTTTTGGGAATTGATGCGACGTTGCTCGCCACTCATGCAGGGCTTACGCCGGGCGGGTTTTACGGGTGGCTGGCTGGACTCGGTAGGAGAGAGCACGACGATGGGAGACCTTTGAAGCGGAAGCAGTACCGTACATGGAGAGTTTTTTCCGCATCACGCGGTGCGCGCTTCATGAGGCAGAATGAGCGGCTGAGCGTCGATCTTCGACCCCGAACATTCTTAAGTCGCCTCTAACTTTAGTTAGATGACAGCACGCAACTTTGCTGTAACTTCAAGGTGGATTATTAAAAGATTATTGATCGCCTTCCCCGATTTCGAGCCGCACAGAGGCAGTAGCAACGCATGACGGGGCGAGCCGGAGTTTATACGGGTTTATGTTTAGTAGTCTCCGACGAGCCGCCTCCGAACCGGAGCTGGTGAACACTTGGCAGAGTTTCGAGACGGGGGCGATGCCGCATATTGACAGCCTCTTCCGCATCGCGATGTGGTGCGTGCGCGACCGCACCTCAAGCGAGCGCCCGCAGATTGCCCCGGGCGCCACCCCGGACGCGGCTGACATGACGAGCCGTGACTTTAAGCACGATCAAGGCGCGAAAGTCTCTTCCTTAAATGTCGGAGACGACTTGGCAATCGAGCGTATCAGTGAACTCGATATACAATTCCCCGACCTCTTGAAACGCCATAAACTCGCGCATGACGCTATCTTCGTCGTCGGTTGCGCGATTCTCGTGTTCCTCTGCGATATGTTCTTGATTTCTTCCGCCGTCGTACTAGGTTCGGTGTGGACGGCTACGGGGACACTGATCCTCTTTCTCATCGGCGCGGGAATCGTTTTCGCGGGCACGCTGCTGATGACGCTCGAGGTTCGCACCTCACATCTCGCGCTCCACTACGAAGTGCGACGGGTAATGAGTTTGGGCAAAAAGCAACAAACATAGAGCATCTGCCGATGTCACTTAAATATCTTAAAGAAGCCGTTGCTAACAACGACACCGAGAAGCTGATTCGCTACGTCCGCCTGCATTTTGGCGACGGCAACGAAGCGGCGGGGCGCAAAGAGATTGATAAGGCTTGGATGGAAGCATTGAAACTGCTGCTCGATGTGCCTGCGACCGACCGTGAAATTATTTTGCAGACACTGGCTGACAGGGACGCGGCGACGCTCGCGCACCTCTTCTTTCATCTGCACTTCTACTTCGTGCAGCGTTCGGGAGAATGGATTCATGACGGACAACTCTGAGGCGACTGTACAACTGCGACCCGGCTTGTGGGCGACGGTCAACAAGCGTTACCCAGGCTCGATGATCCACAAGGATGATTACATTCCGCTGGCGAAGTTGCGTAAGCCTCTCGGTGAAGCGCGTCTCTCGTTCGTCAGCACGGCGGGGGTGCAGCCTGTAGGCATCATGCCGTTTGACACCGTGCATCCGATCGGCGACTACACCTTCCGCCGTGTGCCATCGGACGCGAAGCCCGCAGACTTGAAGATTCACCAACTCAAGTATCCGACTACGGGCGCGTTGCGCGATCTAAACGTCATCTTTCCCATCGAACGTTTGCAGGAGTTCGCACGCGAGGGCGTCATCGGGGGGCTCACCGAAAACTTCTTTTCTTTTATCGGCTACAACATGGACGCCGAACGCTTGGAGCGCACGCTTGCCGAGTCAATCGCCGAGCAGGTCGTCGCCGAATGCGCCGACGCCGTGCTGCTGGCACCGGCTTGACCGATCTGCCACCAGAGCATCGCGCTCGTGCAGCGCGCCGTCGAAAGAAGAGGAATCCCGACCGTCTCGATCACCGTCGCGCGCGACGTGACGGAACACATCAAGCCGCCGCGCTCCGTCTTCCTGCCGTTCATGATGGGGCATCACTTCGGCACTCCGTTTCACACAGAGTTGCAACGCCGCATCATCGTCACCGCGCTCTCACGTTTAACTGAAGCGGAAGAGAGCGGCGAGATTTATTCGTTGCCCGTGACGTGGGCGCAAGCACGACGCGAAGGCGCGGTTATCGAGCAGGCGTTAGGGCTGAAAACCTGACGCGCTTTATGCTGAAGAACAAGGGGAAAATCATGAGCGCAAGAACGAAGATGCCATCGAATAAGGTTATGGTCGGAATTATCCAAGCGAGTCCCGTCTTCTCAGACCTTGAAGCGAGCCTTGCGAAAGCCGTTGACTACATCGAGCGTGCGGCGCGGGAAGGGGTGAATCTCGTCGCGTTCGGCGAGACGTGGCTGCCCGGTTATCCGGCGTGGCTCGACCACTGTCCCGGCGCCGCGCTCTGGAATCACGAGCCGACCAAGGAGACATTCGCGCGACTGCGGCGAAACAGCATCGTCGTGCCGGGTCGTGAGACGGAACAACTCGCACAGGCCGCGCGCGAGTTGCGGGTGAGCATTGTCATCGGCGTCAACGAGCGCGTCGAGCACGGCGCGGGCAACGGCACGCTCTACAACAGCCAACTTATCTTTAACTCCGACGGTGTGCTAGCCGTCCATCATCGCAAACTCGTTCCCACTTTCACCGAAAGATTAGTGTGGGGCCAAGGCGACGGCAAAGGTTTGGCAGCCGTGCAGACGGCGTCGGGTCGCGTCGGGTCGCTCGTCTGTTGGGAACACTGGATGCCGCTTGCCCGTCAAGCGATGCACGAATCGGGTGAGCACATCCATGTCGCGGTCTTCCCCGAAGTCCACGAGATGCACCAGATCACGAGCCGCCATTATGCGTTTGAAGGCAGATGTTTCGTGCTTGCCGTCGGGCTGTTGATGCGCGTCCGCGATTTGCCAGCAGGCTTAACGAAAACTGCTGCTCTGGCAGACACACCTGACGCGCTCATCTTGCGCGGCGGAAGTTCAATCATCGCGCCGAACGGCTCCTTCGTCGTCGAACCCGTCTTCGACGAGGAGCGCATCATCACCGCCACCCTCGATTTAGATTCGATTGACCGCGAGCGGATGACGCTCGATGTGACCGGGCATTATGCGCGCCCGGACGTATTCGACTTTAGTGTGCGCTCCGGGGGCGAGCAGTGATGACGACGACTACCCCACCCTATATCACTTCCACTTCCACTTAAGATGTAGAGGAGCAGCTTATGACAAATCGCATATTTATTTTTGTCAGAGGCGATAGAGGTACATGGCGTGTCGTGTGGGCGGACGCTGTTACGGGTCTGCCTTTAGAACGGGTGCCGAGGCTTGAGGTGATTGAGGGCAAACTTGATGCTCTGCCTGAAGGTGGCAAATGGCTATTTTGCGGCGTCACCAGCCATGAGCGTTACGTGACCCGTGCTGAGAGGGGTTCGCTGAACGCCCGCCAGCAGGGGCTGCGATGCCTTGAAGCAACTCTGCGGCGGCCGCGCGCGGGTGATCGCCAGCGTTAGCCATCGTGAAGCGTGGCTTCGCCACCACCGATGAAAACAAGATCGGTCTAATGGAATTAACAACTTAGCCACTTATTTTCACCCTAGATTGCTCCCCTTATACTATTGGTGTGAGTTGATAAATCTATGAAGGTTACCGTTACCGTGTTCTTATTGCTGCTGTCAGTGATAGCCGACGGGCACCAAAAAGATAAGAAGCCTACGTATTCGCCTCCCGGTAAATTGGTGGATGTAGGTGGCTACCGATTGCACCTCAACTGCACCGGCAAAAGTGGGCCGACGGTTGTACTAATTGCAGGCGGCGGTGATTTCTCATTTGACTGGGGCTTAGTGCAACCGGACGTGTCTCGTTTTACGCGCGTATGCAGCTATGACCGCGCCGGGCTAGCCTGGAGCGACCCTGGCCCGACACCGCGCACCATGAGGCAAGACGCTTACGAACTTCACACGCTGTTGAAAGCTGCTCGGATTAAAGCACCATACGTGCTCGTCGGACATTCCATCGGCGGGCTCATCGCGCGAGTCTATGCCGAGCAGTACCCGGATGAGGTCGCCGGGATGGTGCTGGTTGATTCCACGCACGAAGATACGACCCTGATGTATCAAGGCAAACTCGTTCGGGTCCGGGAGGGTGCTAAAGGGATGACCGTCCCGCCCGTTCAGACGATGCAAAGCAGTGCGCCGAAGCCTCCCGCCGCAGAGGACGTCGAACAGTTCGAGTTCAACCAAAAAATGTTCGGTGCTCCGAAGACCGAACCGCCCTTCGACAAGCTGCCGGCGTCCACCCAAGCGATGCGCCTCCGGTTCCGATCTCAACCACCACGCGCGGCCGCAGGGACCGATTTCTGGGCGGAAGAACTGCAAGCGATGTACATGGCACGGGTTGAAACTCCCTACCAACTGGGTGCTAAACCTTTAGTGGTGCTCTTAACGAAGCCGGATGGCGGCAATCCGCCGCCCGGTATTTCAGCCGACGAGTGGAAGCGGCTCAACGAGGAAAAGAGGCAACAGAAGGTTGGGCTGGTTAATCTCTCCCGTAGCAGCAAGCTGATTGTTGCAGAGAGGAGTGGCCATCACATTCAACTCGATGAGCCACACGTCGTAACGGATGCGATCCGCTTAGTAGTTGACGTGGTGAGTCGTCGTGCCAGACTCGCGCTTTAACATTAGACGCCGCAATCTAACTGGTATATGAAAGGGCGCCCCTCAGATGGTAACTTTGAGTTGTTTGACGACTCTCAGTTGTTATCGAAAGGAGAGCCCGGTGAAAACCTGTTATATCGGCATGGACGTCCATCGCCCGTGCGCGCCGATGATGCCGGGCGTTGGACGGATGGCTGCGGTGACGTTTCACTTGGGGATACTTGCGGAGCGGTGAGCGAGTGCCTAGAATGTTTTTATCCAGATAGCCGGACGGTGCGACTCTTTCATGCTCGTTGGAATTTAACTTGCTTAACCCTTGAGCCTCTTTAACCACGTGGATTCAAGTTGTAAGTGCAACTTTGAAGGTGGTCGTTAAAGGGCAAGCTGCGATAGCATCAGTGCTGCTTTAACCACCACGTCAAGGAAGCACTTGTGATGACCTATCAGCAACTCACCCAA
>JACDEG010000590.1 GCA_013816505.1 Pyrinomonadaceae bacterium
GTGCGAGCCGCAGCGGAATATCGTCCACGCGCTCGTTCGTGACGGGTAAGTTCTCAGCATTATTTGACATCTGCTGAGGTTATCCCATTTTGTCAATCTCAAAATAAAATCAGCGAAACGTAAGACAAGGCCCGCACAAAACTCGATTATTGAAAAGCAGAACGGACCGATCAGTGCTTGGCCGCGGCGCGCCGGGCGATGATATGCTTGGCGTCGCTAACACGAATCATCCGCGGACAGTCGTCGGCCAGCATGGAGATCGAATTTTGTATGCTGAAAAATTACAAGCGCCCGCGTCGGGTGTGTATCACGGGGGTTGGCTGCGTGACGCCGATCGGTATCGGGCGCGAAGCTTTCTGGAATGCGCTGCAACGCGGCACAAGCGGCGTCGGGCGGATCGAGAGTTTTGATGTCGCCGACTCGCCGGTGCAGATCGCGGCTGAAGTGCGCGGGTTCGATTGGGAGGCGCAACTCAACATCAAGGACCGCCGCCACGTCGCGCGCACCGTCCCGCTGGCGGTAGCGGCGGCGCGTGAGGCGATGACTGACGCCGGGATTCAATCATCCGACCTGACGCTCGAAGAACGTCGCGCGTTCGGCGTGCTGCTCGGAACGGGCGGCGGCGGCCTCGCGTTCGCCGAGCAGCATTACGCCTATTGGTACCTCGGCCCGCGTCACAAAGCGAGCGTCTACATCATTCCTTCGTCGACGCACGGCGGTCTCTCATCTGAGTTATCGATGGTCTTCGGGTTGCGCGGTTTGTCGCACGTCGTCTCGACGGGTTGTACCAGTTCGACCGACGCCATTGCCTACGCCGCCGAGCACATCGCGCTCGGTCGCTGCGACGCGATGTTAACCGGGGGTGTCGACGCGCCGCTCGCGCCGGGCATCCTCGCTGGCTTTAACCTGATGACGGTTCTCACCAACAAGTGGAACGACGAGCCGGAGCGCGCGTCGCGGCCTTTCTCGAGCGACCGTTCCGGCATTGTGCTCGGCGAGGGCGCTTGGATTTACGTGCTCGAAGAATACGAGCGTGCGCGCCGGCGCGGGACCAACATCTACGCCGAGATCACTGGCTATGGCGCGACCTGCGACGCCTATCATCGCGTGCGCCTCGAAGAAACCGGCGAAGAACCGGCGCGCGCGATGCGACTTGCGCTGGACGATGCCGGGCGCGAACCACGCGACCTCGACTACGTTAACCTGCACGGCACATCGACGCAGCTTAACGACCGCATCGAGACGCAGGCGCTGAAGTTGGCACTGGGCAGCGAAGCGAAAAAGATTCCAATGTCTGCCACCAAGTCGCAGATCGGTCATCCGCAGGGCGCGAGTGGCGCCGCCGGAATCGCCGCCGCGTTGTGCGCGATGCACACCAATGTCATCCCGCCGACCATCAACCTCGACGAGCGCGACCCGGACTGCGACCTGGATTACGTGCCCAACGAGGCGCGAGAAGCGAACGTCCACGTCGCCCTCTGCAACTGCATCGGCTTCGGCTCGAAGAACAGCGTGCTCATCATCGAAAAGCAAAACTGAACACTGAAGTACTCATCACTCGATAGTATGTTTAAGCGTTTCCAACAGCGTAGCCGTGAGCTTGAGCATCTTGATAAGGGTGACTACACGGCTGAAGAGTACGAAGGCTGTCTGTTCGAGTTGCGGCGCATCAACCAGTGGCTCGGTGACGTGAGCGCGTTGCGACGTTCGCTGTTGTCGCAAATCGCGCGCGATGGGGCGACGGAGTTTTCGGCGCTTGATGTCGGCGCCGGGTCGGGCGAGTTGCTGAGAGTCATCGCAGAGTGGTCGCGGGCGACAGCGGGCGTCCACGCGGCGAGCCTCGTCGGTCTTGAATTGAGCGCACGGTCAGCGGAGAGCATCCTTCAGGAGTCGCGCGGCTTTGCCGAGATCACTGCGGTGCGGGGCGACGCGTTGCGCCTGCCGTTCGCCGATAGCACATTCGATTATGTTTGGTGCTCGCTGTTTACGCATCACTTCCGCGATGAAAACGTGGTCGATGTATTGATCGAAATGGCCCGCGTCGCGCGCCGATGCATCTTCGTCATCGACCTTCACCGGCATCCGGTGGCTTACTATTTTTACATCACCGCGGGGCGACTTTTCTTTCGCAACCGTCTGATCCGTGAAGATGGCGCGCTGTCGATCCTGCGCAGCTTTGTGCCGGACGAACTGCGTGCGCTGGCGCGTCGGGCGCGGTTACGGGGAATCGAAGTTGAGCGGCGATTTCCGTTCCGTCTAGTGTTGAGCGGTGGCCGTGGGGAGGTTGAAGTGTGACGAACATCGACGCTTCAAATGATAACGTCTACGACGTGATTATCGTCGGCGGCGGCCCGGCTGGGGCGAGCACGGCGATTCATTTGGCGGCGCATGGGGCGCGCGTGTTGCTCGCCGAGCAGAAGAAATTTCCGCGACCGAAGTTGTGCGGCGAGTTCATTTCGCCGGAATGCGTGGCACACTTCGCGCGCCTCGGCGTCGTCGAGCAGATGCTCGCGGCGGGCGGGGTCGAAGTGGCTGAGACGGTCTTCTACACGCGCGGCGGACAAAGCGTCAACGTGCCGAGCGCGTGGCTCGGTGGAACACATCGGCGCGTCGCGCTCGGCCTCAGTCGCGCGACAATGGACGAGCGGCTGCTCAGTCGCGCGCGAGATGTGGGCGTCACCGTGCTGGAAGAGTCGCCATGCTGCGGGTTAATCATTGAGCAGGAAAGCGTGCGCGGCGTGCGCTTGAAAGCCGCCGGCGTGGAGCGCGCGTGCCGCGCCCGCGTCACGGTTGACGCGACGGGACGGTCGCGCGCGCTGGCTCGTCGCATCATCACTGCCGCCGCACCGCACGGAGAACGGCGCGAGCACCGAACGACGCGGGCGCGTCCATCGCTGGTCGCTTTCAAAACTCACCTTGAGAACACGCGCGGCGATCAAGGGGCGTGCGAAATCTATTTCTATCGTGGCGGCTACGGCGGCTTAAGCGAGGTGGAAGGGGGCCGCAGCAATCTGTGCTTCATCGCGGCGGCGCGCGACGTGCGGGCGCGCGGCGGCGACGCGGCGCGGGTGATGCGCGAAGTGGTCATGTCGAACAAACGCGCGGCGCGGACGCTCGGCGAGGCGCGTGTGTGCGCCGAGTGGTTGTGCGTCGCGCTTGAAACATTTGGCCGCGGCGAGGCGGTTCCGCAGACGGGGCTGCTGGCCGTCGGCGACGCCGCATCATCCATCGACCCGTTCACCGGCAGCGGCATGCTGATGGCTTTGGAGAGCGGCGAGTTGGTGGCTGAGGTGATCGCGCGACATCTGTCGTCGGCCCGCCGGTCAATGGATTCTACGTCGCTCGCCGATGAGTACCGCGCGCGTTATGAAGAGCGGTTTGGCGCGCGTCTGCGTGTCTGCGCGTGGCTGCGGCGCGCCGCATTCGCGCCGCCGGTGCTGTCTGGGGCGGCGGCCTCTCTCCTGAACGCGAGCGCGGGCGTACGGCGGGTGTTGGCGCGTGCCACGCGGCGGGGCGGCGGCGAGGCTTTGGCCCGGCAGCGTACCTAAGCCTTGAACGAAGCATTGGACGAAGCATTCCGAGGCCCGCGAATGGCGGCGAAACCGCTCCCACCTTCCTCACGACGCACTTGCTACGGGCGTGTGTTTTGCGGTACAAAAGCGGCGCGATACTGGATTGCTTGCGGCGTTTACCCCAGAGACGCCTGGCCTCTTCAATCTTTCGCGCGTAACTTACAAC
>JACDEG010000591.1 GCA_013816505.1 Pyrinomonadaceae bacterium
GAGCGGCGCGATTGAGCACGTTGGACTTAGCCGTTTCAGAGCGTGCCGGTTGTTTTCAACAACTTAGCCGATTCCTTACGTCGAACTCACGTTAGTAGAACCAGAAATTAGATACGCTCTCCCTCTCCTCCTTTAGCTCATCGACATGTCTCATGAAGTTCCTTCCCAAAGATCATCAAACTCAAAAGTCAAACTCGAACTTGCCGCGCACGGACGTGCTCAGACTGTTGAAGAATTGACCGGCGGGCGGACTGCCCACATTACTCTGCACATCACGAGGGTTGAAATGATTAGTGATATTGAAAACTGCGATGCCGACGCGCGCTTTGCGACCCTCCAATCCGGGCACGAATCTTGGTATCGCGAAACCTTTTATTACTTGCGCGTCGAGAGAAAAGAACGTAGGAAAGCGTCCCGCTTTATTGCGCGCCCCGATGAAATCCAATCGCTCGTTGACATATGAAAATGGAAATCCTGAGCGAACCTCAAGCGATGGCGAAACGGTGATGTCGTAGCGCGTATTCATCTCTCCATAAATAAGGAAGCGGTGTGGTGCATCGAACGGAAGCGGCGCGTATTCATTCCGGCGCACAACGAACGACGGAAAGTCTCCGAGGAAATCGTCGACCGTGTTGAGATCGCCGCGCGCTACGGACCATACGTAGGAAGCGTTCCAACTGCCGATGGGCGGCTTTGTGTAAGCAGCAAGCAGTTGCAACTCACGGTAGCGTGAACGGCCGCGACTGCTCAGAACAAGCGTGCCCGTGTCGGACGCACCCTCCCGAGGCTCAATAATGAAATCGTTTTTCGTTGTGCGCTGTAGGTAACCGATACGTGCCGTCAGGTTCTTTGAAATTCCACGATCAAGTTGCAGGCTCCAGCGCACGCTACGCGGATCGCTCAACGGCTCTTCAACATCGTTTCTGAAGCGGCGCGGGCCGTCGGTGACCGAGAATCCGTCAGGCCCAAACGTCGTGACGATGCGCTCCGGCAGATGTGTGAAACGCCTTGAAGAACTGAAGAAAAGTTCGCCCTCCCCTTCGTTCTCACGCTCGAAGATGCCGACCGAGATCGGAGTGCGGTCGTAAAAGAGGCCGACCCCGCTGCGAATTATCGTGCGCTCATTCTTGAACGGTAGATACAGAAACGAGAGGCGCGGCGCAATGTTGCTCCGCCGGACGATCCCGTCGCGGTCGAAACGCAGCCCGCCGTCAATGGTCAACTTCTCATTGACTACCCAGCGATCCTGCACGAAGCCGCCGAACTCGTTTATGGAGCGCGAAACCGCGTTACCGTCGAAGTCCACGCGTTGCGCCAGTGTGTCGTCAGCCCGGCGGATCAGGATCGGTTGATAGCGGAAGCGTCCTGATGCGTTCGTGCGGTAGAACTCGGCCCCAAGCTTGAGTGAATGTTGACCGTTGCGCGAGAAGGGACGCGCATAGTAGGTCTCTTGCCACTGAAAGCGGCGCGAGCGTCGGCGCGCGTCAGCGAAATAATTGCCCCTGTTGCCATCAGGTAACAAATCGAGCGGCCGGGGCCCTTGAGCGAACACATCAACATCAAAGGTTTTGTAGCTCAACACGGAGGCGAGAAACGATGCGTCGCTGAAAATTGCCTGTTCGGAGACCGAGAAGAGATTGCCGCGCTGCTTCGTATTGGGTGTTGTCTCTTGTGGGTTAAAAGTGTTCAGCCCGGCAAAGCGAACCTTCTGCGGAAAGAAGGCCGCGACGAACTTGATTCGGTTTTTGCTGTTGACGGTAAGATCAAACTGCGTGAATGAGTTGAAGGCTTCTGAGGTCGAATCGTCGCGTGAGGCTTCAAGGCTCGGTACTCGAATGCGCGAAAAGCGATATTCAAATGACTGAAGAAAGTACAGACGGTCGTGGACGAGTGCGCCGCTAAATGTTAAGCGCGGGCGGAAAGAATCAACCGGTCCACTGATGACGTTGCGGAAGGTCGGGAAGAAGCGCGCGAGAGTGAACTTGAAGTTATTACTACCGCCTCTTGTTTCAAGACTGGTCGCGCCGCCGGTCAACCGCCCCGATTCAGCCGAGTACGGGTTCTCCTCAACCTGCACGCCGGCCACGGCTTCAAGCGGAATGTCGAAAGCTAAATTGCCGGTGAGCGGATCAGTTATATCCGCGCCGTTGATTGTGTAAGCACTCTGACCGGCGCGTGTGCCTTTGATGTGGTCCAGTCCGTTGCGGTCGCGGATAACGCCGGGTGTCAGTTGCAGCGCACTCTGATAATTCTCGGCGCGCAGCGGCAGGTTTTTCAGAGACTGCGCCCGAACGATGTTGGACGTGGTTGTTTCGGCTGTGCTTATCAAGCCCTCTTCTTCGCGCACGGTGACGGATTCCGAGATTGTTGAAGTCAGCACAACCTCGACCGTAAGCGTCGCGCCCGGCGTCAAGCTGATGTCGCGCGTGACGCTCGGAAAACCCTGAGACTCTACCGTCAAGATATAAGTAGCCGCAGGCAGATCGATGAAGGCGAAATTGCCTATGTCGTCCGCCACCGCTTTTATGGACTGAGTGGGCAGAGCACGATTGACGAGCGTGAGCCGCGCGCCGGCGAGCGGGGTTGGGGGTGCGTCAACGTCTCCGGTCGAGGCGCTGACTGTGACCTTGATGCGGCCCTCCACTCCCTGAGCCGCTAGAGGGAAATGTGCTGCCGTGATGAGGATCGCGATGACGCACAACCTAAGCTTATTTGCCATCCCCGCTCCGCGTTAAAAATTTATTCGGTGCTAAACCATAGCCTCAGTATACTCATAGAGAAAGTGTTGGTGAAAAGCAATAGCCAATAGGGCTGCGACTGCGCCAATATCGAACAAAGCCCGGGCTTACTCTAAGCGCGGGCTTCGGATAGAAACTTGAGACGCAGGGCTGAAGTTAATGGCGTCGCTGCGACCGAAGACCGGGTGACTCTGCGAACCGGCACCGCGACGGAAGTAGCCGTTGCCGCGCCTCTGATTATCGCGACCGGCGCTTTCAACAGAAATCTTCGTTACAAAATTTCATCGGCGTTGCGGCATAGGATATTCGTTGGGCGATGGGGCTCGTGAGCTTAATGTGAAGGACTGCCCGGGAGGACGATGCTACTATCACCCGCATGACACACGTGAGTCGTCATTTCGTCGTGAAGCGCACCGCCACCGGCTTAGGCCTCTTCGCCGTCATGTCCATCGCAGCCGGAAAACGGATGATCGAGTACACCGGCCCGATTGTCTCTACCAAAGAGGTCGAGAGAAGGCGCGGCAAATACTTCTTCGGGATCAACACAAGGTGGTCTATTGACGGCAGCCCGCGCGGCAACACTGCCCGTTACATCAACCACTCGTGTGCGCCGAACGCCGCGTCATTCGTTTCAGGTAGGCAGGTTTGGGTTTGGTCGAGGAAGCGAATTCAGGCGGGCGAAGAAATTACGATGAATTACGGGCAAGCATATTTCAACGATTACATTTTGCCTGCGGGATGCAAATGCGAAAGGTGCATGGCCGAGTAAGAAAAGAAGCCTAATCTAAGCAACTCTCTGAAAGAAAAAAGTCGGGAGAGTGGCAAAAAATTAATGGGATGTGACGAATCATTCTTGCAGCGGCGCAGACCGCACTCAGTGTCGTATAACCGGTCTTCCGTCATGAGTGCTCCATTTTGTATGTTGAAAAATTTCGGGCGAGAATTATGCGCAAGAATCAATCGCCGCACCCCAATCCTTCTTTGAAATCTTCGCA
>JACDEG010000592.1 GCA_013816505.1 Pyrinomonadaceae bacterium
CAAGTGCTGTTCGAGCCACGCCACTGATTCCGCGTCCAAGTGGTTCGTCGGCTCGTCGAGCAACAGGATGTCCGGTTTCTGGAGCAACAACCGACAGAGCGCGACGCGACGCTTCTCGCCGCCCGACAGAACTTTGACCGGGGTCTCCGGCGGCGGGCACCTGAGCGCGTCCATCGCCATCTCAAGGCGCGCGTCTAAGTCCCAGGCGTCGGCGGCGTCGAGATTCTCCTGCACCACGCCCTGCCGTTCGAGTAGCTTGCTCATCTCGTCGTCCGACATCTCTTCGCCGAACCGGGCGTTGATCTCGTCATACTCCTTCAACAAATCAACAATCGACTGCACGCCCTGCTCGACGATCTCGCGCACCGTCTTCGTCTCGTCGAGTCGCGGCTCCTGTTCGAGATAGCCGATGGTGTGACCCGGCGACAAAACCGTCTCGCCGGTGAAGCTCTTGTCGACGCCCGCGAGTATCTTCAGCAGAGAGCTTTTGCCCGACCCGTTTAAGCCGAGCACGCCGATCTTGGCGCCGTAGAAGTATGAAAGATAGATGTCTTTGAGAATCGCCTTCTTGTCGTAATTCTTGCTGACACCGACCATCGAATAGATAACTTTATTTGGTTGAGTGCTCATTATGTGTGTTCAATCTCCTGCAAGGAATAAGTTGGAAAACAGAATATAGAATGGAGAACTGCAACTCGACTTTATTCTTACTCACCTTATGTGTGACTTTTTCCTGCCTCGTCAGGGGCAGGTGACAATAGCCCAGCGATTCATCGCTGGGGAAACTTCCAAAGCACCTTCTCAGTCCCGTAGGGACGACTGACAATAGCGTATCTCGGCAAACCTTCAGTCGTCCCTACGGGACTTGAATGCTTCACTTGCTGATTCCCAGCGATGAATCGCTGGGCTATTGTCACCTTGTCCCTAACGGGACTGAATTCTACAAAGCGTAACAGAGTCCCACATTAGGTTGACTCCCACTTTCTGTATTCTGTGTCCTGTGTTCTTCTTTTATGCTCTCCCCGCCACCTCGCCGGTCTGCGTGTTGACGCGCACCGTCTCGCCTTCTTTGATAAAGAGGGGCACGCGCACTTCGAGTCCGGTTTCGAGCTTCGCGGGTTTGGTCGCGCCGCCGGCGGCGGTGTTGCCGCTCATCCCCGGCTCAGTGTAGGTGACGCGCAGTTCGACAAACTGCGGCAACTGAATCGAGACCGCCTCGCCGTTGTACTTCAGGATTTGCAGCGTCACGCCCTCTTTGAAATAGATGCGATCCTCGCCGACGCTCTCTTCGCTCAGCATGAACTGTTCATAGCTCGATTCGTCCATGAAGTGAAAGCCGTCGGCGTCCGAGTAGAGGAAAGAAGCGGGCGCGAGTTGCACGTCCGGCTCGGCGAACTTTTCGCTTGAACGAAAACTCTTCTCCTGCACCGCGCCGTTCAGCAGATGACGCAGACGCGTCCGCACCATCGTCGCCGCGCCGCGCGCCGTCGGCGACGCGAAGAAGACTTCGACCACAGTGTATGGCTGACCCTCGACGGTAATCAGCATTTTGCGCTTCAATTCATTCGCTCCGATTAGTGCCACTCTGTTCTCCTCGAACTAAAAATATTTCTTCTGATCGGTTGTGGCAAGTGAGGTTGATTTGTTGAGGACGACTGACGCCACACTCAACTCACGTCCCATGCAAGCCTCATTAAATCAGCCTACTCGCTCGCAATTCCTGCTTCCTTCATCACGAACTCAGGCGTCTCCGGCTCGCCGCGAAAGAAGTCGCCCTTCAGCCCTCGCGTCAGCGCCCAGCGGTGAATCCACGAGATGCCGCCCGGCCCCGTGAATGTATCGTTTGATTTGTAAGCCGCGTCCGTCAACGCCGCGTCAAGCGTGATGAACTTGTACCCGCGCTTTTGCATCATCCGCGCGAGGTCGTCGAAGTAGTCGGCATTGATGGCATTCGCGTGCAAGAGCAGCACCTGTTTGATCTCGCGCCCGAAGAGCGCCGTCGATTGCTGCTCGTAGTACGCGAACTTCTGTTCCATGTACGGCACGTAGGCTGCGCCGATGCGCTTCACCATTTCTTTGTCACCGCGCGCCGCAGCTTTAGCGTAGGCGGCCGCGAAAATCCATTCAGAGTTATCGACAGTCACCGGCGCGACGGTGTAGCCGCGACCGCTGAGGAACTCTTCGAACGCACGCTTCGTCTCCAAACTCCGGCCAGTGTGCAGAAACGGGTGACGGAAGTAGCGCAAATTCTTCCCCTTCTTCTGAAGCAACATGCGCGTCACCTCTTCGCCGCGGACGACATCCTCCCGAAACTTTTCGAGCGGCGTGGTGTGCAGGTCGGGGCGCGAGAAGGAATGGTTGCCGAGTTCGAGTCCGGAGTCGATCCACATCTGAAGCAGCGCGACACGCCGCTCGTCCCGCGCACCGTCATCGAGTAGCTTATTTTCGTTGACGAAGCCGACCGCCGGAACCTTACCTGCCGTGATGCTTCGGAGCAACCTGGTCGTAATCTCGCGGCGCTCGTCCGCGCTGATGAGTGTCACCGAGATCACCGGCAGATCATCAAAGGTGACGGCGACCTCGCGCCCCGTCGTCTGCTTCGACGCACTCCCGACGGGCTGCGCGTTCAAGTCAATCATGGCGGCCAGTGTGAAAATAATAAGCGCGGCAAGCAAAAACTTCCCATTCATCGAGCGTACCTCCGAAGTATCAAATGGAGGGGCAATGGCTTGTCCCTGCCCATCGCGCGCGGGCGCGATGGTTTTTACAAAGCATCAACGCGACCACTGTAAGGCCACTCCTCGGCAAAATCCACTAACCCTTTACGCACAGGATTTAGGGCAATGTAAGTGAGGGGGATTCGTTGTTGTTGGAATCTGTCACGATTAAATCATGTTCTCGTTCATGAAGAGATCGACTGTTGCCGATCTGGGCAGAGACTTGTCCGCTGCCCCTACATGCTGAAGCCATCATCTGCCGCCGGGCGCAGAGAGATGACGACCGACTTCGAGGCCGGCGTGTTGCTGCGCTCCGCGACGCTCCCGACGGGGACGAGCACGTTCGTCTCCGGGAAATAGGTCGCCGCACATCGGCGCGGGATACTGTACGGCACGACGATGAAGCGACGCGCGGTGCGTTCCTCATCGTCGAAGTGGCTGACGAGATCAACCACGTCGCCTTTTTTCAACCCGGCCTCTTCAATGTCTTCCGCGTTGAGAAAGACGACGCGCCTCTCGTTGTAGATGCCGCGATAGCGGTCGTCGAGTCCGTAGATCGTGGTGTTGAATTGGTCGTGGCTGCGCATCGTCATCATCAAAAACTGTCCGGGCGCGAGGTCGTGGCGCGGAAGCTGATGGACGGTAAAGTTGGCCTTGCCGGTCGCGGTGACAAACTCGCCTTTGCGCGCCAGGTTCGGCAGGTAGAAGCCGCCGGGGACGCGGACGCGCCGGTTGTAATCGTCGAAGCCGGGAATGACGCGCGCGATACGTTCGCGGATGCGGTCGTAGTCGGCGGCGAGCGACAACCAATCGACGGTGCTCCGCTCTTTCAAGGTCGCGTGCGCGAGCCGCGCAACAATCGCCGTCTCGCTTAGCAGATGCGGCGACGCCGGTTCGAGCGTGCCGCGCGAAGCATGCACGACGCCCATCGAATCCTCGACGCTGACGACTTGCGCGCACGCTCGCTGCACATCGCGCTCGGTGCGACCCAGACACGGCATAATCAAAGCC
>JACDEG010000593.1 GCA_013816505.1 Pyrinomonadaceae bacterium
AAGGACACGAATCCTACTGCCGACAGCAATGATTTCAATCTGCGTGATGTCGCCGACGACGATAAAATTCATCAGCAACAAGTTTACTTCTTCGGTGGTTTGCTCGGCCTGACCTTCTGCATCAAGGCTTCGCTAAAGCCGTTGAGCGCAAACTTCGAGGCGCTGTATGCGGTCATCTGCGGGTGCGCGGCGGTGTTACGTGTGAGGTGAAAATCACTCTGCTTTTGCATAAACGTCTTCCAGCTTTAACTCACAGTCGATTGCTTCGATTCTGATGATCTCACCGATTTCGTGCTTTCCAGAGTAGGTCCAAAGTTTGCCATCCTCTTGCCTGACATATTGCTCGACTCCGGGTGCGTTCTGGGCCACTAATATGTAAACGCTCATGGAAGAGATACTTTGGTAATGCTTGAATTTCTTACCTCGATCATATGCTTCGGTAGAATCAGATAACACCTCGACGATCAACAACGGGTTGAGCAGAACATCCTGCTTCTCATCAACAAACCTTTCTTCCCCGCAAGTCACGAGTACGTCAGGGTAGGTGAATAGGCCGGTGATCGGTATTTTCACTCTCAGGTCTGTCGAATAAACGTTGCACGGTCGCTCTCGCATCTGGTTATCAAGCGCGGTCACCAAGTTAGTCACGATCCTGTTGTGACGGCGACTAGCTCCTGCCATCCCAAACATCTCGCCTCCATAGAATTCGCTTCTGAATTCAGCTTGGCGTTCGATAGCAAGGTACTCTTCTTCGGTTAGCAATGTTCTAGGATTCAATGACATCACTCAAGCTCCATGCATATAAGATACGCAGTATGCGAACTACTTCTTCGGGGGCTTGCTCGGCCTGATCTCGACGCGGCTCGGCAAGGAACGCTCGTCGTGATGAAGCAGGTCGAGGACGACGCGGGCGATGTCTTCGGATTGCAGTTGCCAGCTTTGATCGTCGCTCGGTTCGTCGTCGCCGAAGTAGGTGTTGACCGAGCCGGGCATGATGTAGCTGACCTTGATGCCTTCTTGCCTGACCTCCTGCATCAAGGCCTCGCTGAAGCCGTTGAGTGCAAACTTCGAGGCGTTGTAGGCAGCCATCTCCGGGTGCGCGTTCGTCCCCGCGAGCGACGAAATGTTGATGATGTAACCGCCGCCGCGCTTCCTTATCTGCGGGATCGCTTCATGGCAACAATAAAAAACGCCGAACAGATTCGTCTCCAGCACGGCGCGAAAGTCTTCGGGCGTCATCTCGTCGACGCGCCCGAAGATGCCGACGCCGGCGTTGTTGATCAGCACGTCGACGCCGCCAAACTCCGCGACCGCGTGATCGACCAGCGCCTTCACCTCGTCGTAATCGCGCACGTCACAGACTGCGCCGGCTACCGTCCCCTCGCCGATGTCGCCGAGTTCAGTCACCGCGCGCTCGACTTCCTCGGCGTGGCGCGCGCTGATGCACACGTTCATGCCTTCACGTAATAGGGCCTCGGCGATGGCCCGCCCGATTCCCTTTGTGCTTCCCGTAACGATTGCTGACTTTCCCTGCATGTTCATTTTGCCCACCTCGTCATAGCCACAATTAAACGTCAATCGCAACCCGGCGCTGCGCCATGCCTCTGTGCGTCCGGCTTCGCGCCGTCCCGTGAGCGAAGCGCCCGGACGCTTACGACTCACTCAGTTTTTTCTTCAACAACTCGTTCACCAACTTAGGATTGGCTTTGCCCTTCGACGCCTTCATCACCTGGCCGACGAAGAAGCCGAACAGACCTTCCTTGCCCGCGCGGTACTGCGCGACCTGCGGTGGATTGGCCGCGAGCACTTCCGCGATGACGCCTTCGATCTCGCCGGTGTCGCTGACCTGCGCCAGCCCGCGCTCTTCGACGATTGCCGCCGCGGTTTTGCCCGTGGCGAACATCTCGATGAGCACCTCTTTGCCCTGCTTACCACTGATTCCCCCTTCGTCGATTATCCGTACCAGCGCGCCGAGTTCTTCCGGTTTGACCGGCGAATCGGCCACCGCGACATCCGCCGCTTCGAGTTCACGCAGCAACTCTGACCTAATCCAGTTCGACGCGCCGCGCGGGTTGGAGGCGGCCTTGGCAGTCAGTTCGTAGTAGTTGGCCAGCGCAATTTCGGAGGTCAGTTGCGCCGCGTCGTTGTAAGACAGTTCGTAGTCCTGCATGAAGCGTCTGCGCCGCGCCTCCGGCAACTCCGGCATCGCGGCCCGCACGCTTTCGATGAACTCTGGCGTCACCACCAGCGGCTGCAAGTCCGGTTCGGGGAAGTAACGATAGTCATGCGCCTCTTCCTTCGACCGCATCACGCGCGTCTCACCGGCGCGGTCGTCCCACAATCGCGTCTCCTGCGTGACGCGGCCGCCGCTCTCAATCAATTTAATCTGTCGATCAATCTCGTACTCGATGGCGCGCTGCATGAATCGCACCGAGTTGAGGTTTTTCAACTCGACCTTGGTGCCGAACTGTTCTTCAGATTTGCGCCGCACCGAGACGTTGGCCTCGCAGCGCAGGTTGCCCTTTTCCATGTCGGCGTCCGACGCGCCGACCCATTGCAGCGCGCGGCGAACGTGGTTGACGTAGTCGTAAGCTTCCCACGACGAGCGGAAGTCAGGTTCGGTGACGATCTCCGCGAGCGGCGTGCCGGCGCGGTTGAGGTCGACGTAGGAGTAGCGGTCAGTGTCGGGCAGGCCCTCGTGGACATTCTTCCCGGCGTCTTCTTCGAGGTGCATTCGCGTGATCCGAACCGTCATCGGACGCCACTCGCGGACGTGCCCCGCCTCATCGCGCGTCGCGGTCATCACCTCCAGCACGCCGCGCTCGGAGAACGGGCGGTCGAATTGCGAAATCTGATACCCCTTCGGCAAGTCGGGATAGAAATAGTTCTTCCGCGAGAAGACCGACTCCTCGTTGATGTGCAGCGCGAGGGACAGCGCCGCCCGCGCGCCGAGGTCGACCACATGATTGTTCAGAACGGGTAGCGCTCCCGGCAGCCCGAGGCAAACAGGGCACGTGTTCGCGTTCGGCTCGTCGCCGAAACTCGTCGCGCAACCGCAAAAGATTTTCGTCTCCGTGCTCAGTTGCGCATGAATCTCCAGACCGATGACGGCCTCCCAATTTTCTTTCATAAGAGATCACATGATAAACGTGAATGACGAGCCACGAGCAAAAGTCAAACTCCGCTCATGTCACTACAGAAATGGTGCTAATGCTGTCATGCGTGCAACTAACATCGAGTATAACACCCGCTAAACTGACCGCTCAACAGCGATACGCTTTAACAAAGCAGAAAGCGCTGTCCCATGATTTCCACACATATTTATTGGCATAAACAGTTGTCATCCCCAACCCTTTTGCTTAAAAGTTTGAAGGAGCATCTGTTCACGTGCACGTTGCTCGCGGCGCGATTCGTCACGTAAGATGCCTACTGGAAAATCATTCTAAGATGTTAAGGATTACGGACACACGCGCTAATTCTTGTCACCGATTGTGACGTGTGGAGAATCTGGAGAGTCAAACGCGATGATTAAGACTATCGAATGGACGGACGAGGGCGTGCGGATGATTGACCAGCGCCTGCTGCCAGTCGAAGAGAAGTATCTGATGCTGCGTTCGTGCGAGGAAGTGGCGGACGCAATCAACCAGATGGTTGTGCGCGGCGCGCCCGCCATCGGAGTGGCTGCCGCGATGGGGCTGGCGATTGGCGCGAAGCAGGCGGTGGGC
>JACDEG010000594.1 GCA_013816505.1 Pyrinomonadaceae bacterium
TCATCAGCCGATAGATCAACGATGTACTTTTTCTTGGGCAAGTTTGGTCAGTCTCCATTCGATAAAGTTGACCAGACTATACCTTGTCAAAGAGCTAACCATCAAAACCAGATGGCCTGACTACTAGCGGTAGCGGCAACCATACTGATCTTAACTGTTGTCCTGCCCAATCATGCGCAGCATAAGACTGCACAGGGCCAGGCTGCTCAGGCGACCGCGGTCGTGCCGTTCAAGGCGCACATTCCGGACGAGGTGCTCGCCGATCTCCGGCGCCGTTTGGGGCAGGTCAAATGGCCGGACCAATTGCCGGGTACGACTTGGGAGCACGGTGCCGACATCGGTACGATGCGCAAGCTCGCTGACTACTGGGAGAAGAAGTACGACTGGCGCGCGCAGGAAGCACGGATCAACCGCTTCGCGCAGTTCACAACGGAGATCGACGGTCAGCGGATCCACTTCATTCACCAGCGATCAGCGCGCGCGGATGCCATCCCGCTGCTGTTGCTTCACGGATGGCCGGGTTCCATAGTCGAGTTCCTGGCGCTGATTGAGCCGCTGACCAATCCTAAGGACAGCCACACTCCGGCGTTCAATGTGATCATTCCCTCCTTACCCGGCTTTGGATTTTCAGGCCCGACAAGAAGTCCCGGCTGGGACACGCGGCGCATGGCTAAGGCATTCGTCGTCCTGATGGATCGCCTGGGCTATTCAAGGTACGGCATTCAGGGAGGTGACTGGGGCTCGTTCATCGCGCGCCGCATGGCCTTCCAAGCTCCGCAACGCGTGATCGGGCTTCATCTGAACTTCCTTCCTGTACCGCCACCGACTCCCGAAGCATTGGCGCAACTGAGCGACGAGGAGCGCCGGCGGTTTTCGGGCTTCCAAGAGGGGGAGGACTTCGCCTACTTCAAGCTTCATGAGGACAGGCCGCAGACCGTCGCCTATGCCCTCACCGATTCGCCGGTCGGATGGCTGGCCTGGACGGTGAATGAGTTTCGCGCCGTCTCCGATCATAGCGGTGATTTCCTGACCGCCGTCGATCGCGACTCGTTCTTCACCAACATCACGCTCTACTGGGTTACGGGGACGGTGGGGTCCTCCCTGCGGATCTATCGCGAGGAGAAGCTGGCCGGCTTGAACTCCGACTCAATGCCTCGGATCGAGACGCCGGTCGCGTATGCTGACTTTCCGAAGGAGGCAATCGCCTCGCCGTATCGTTGGATCGACAAAGCCTACAACATCATCCAGCGGACGGAGATGCCGAAGGGCGGGCACTTCGCCGCTCTGGAGCAACCTGATCTGTTGATCAGGGACATCCGGACGTTCTTTGCGAAGCTCAAGCGGTAGTCGCGCTTGAGTGCCATCCGTGATGCTGCGGAATCAAGCACGAACCCGCCCGCTACCGCAGGCGGTACTGACATGGTTATTCAACGATTTGATTACTGAGCATTGCATTGATAAGTTAAGTTTTTAGATGTCCAAACCTGCACCTGCGAAGGATTGAATCAAGTCCGGTCTTTTTCGCAATCGCGCCGTTGCCGAGTTGAGTTCATGACGCAGATCGTTCAAGTCAGTGCAGCACAAGTTACGCATCCCGACATGCTTATCGGCAATTGCTCGTTGCTTCCAGCTCGTGCGCTTGAGTACCAGCGCACGCCGACGCCGCAACTCTTTCCAATCTTGTGAGCGTGGTGTGTTTGTAGTCATGAACGTGCTTTTACTACCCTCAGAAAAGTTTACCTATCAATGCAACAGTCAGTAGGAACCGAAAGGAAGATTGCTCATGGACGACCGAACCGCACCAACACACCACGCTTCGTTGGCTGACGACGATGCGGACGACCCTGGCGGGCGAGGCATGTCGCCGAGCGATCAAGCATCGGACATCGAGGGGGCGCAGCCTGTCGTCACTGCGCTCGTCTTGCGGCGAGACTTCCTGAAATACACGCTCGTGTCGAGCGCCGGCTTCGTCGCCGCGACGAGCCTGCTCGGCGAAGGGGGTGCGCTGTCCGCCCTCGATCAGACAGCCTCCGGCGGCGGGCAGACGAGCGCCGCCGCCGAGGCAGTTTCCGTGCGCCTACGCATCAATGGCTCACCATACGGCTTGCGCATAGATCCGCGCGTCACGCTGCTCGATACGCTGCGCGAGAACCTCAACCTGACTGGCACGAAGAAGGGTTGCGACCACGGACAGTGCGGCGCTTGCACGGTGATCGTGGACGACCGGCGCGTGCTGTCGTGCCTGACATTAGTGGCGACGTGTGAAGGCCGGGAAGTGACGACCATCGAAGGGCTGGCGAAAGGCGATGAGCTTCATCAGATGCAGGCAGCGTTCGTCAAGCACGACGGTTTTCAGTGCGGCTATTGCACGCCGGGGCAGATTTGCTCGGCGGTCGCGCTGCTGCGCGAAGCGCGCAGCGGCGAGGCCAGCTACGTCACGGCGAACCTGCGCGCGAACGCCCGCGCCCTACAATTGTCGGACGAAGAGATCAGGGAAAGGATGAGCGGCAACATCTGCCGTTGCGGCGCATACCCGAACATCGTCGCCGCCATCCGTGAAGTTCATACCGGCAAGGAATCGGCGCAGTCGTGGCAATTTGAGGGCGAAAACGACACGGAGATTTTTGAAGATTCGGCAAAGGAGGACGCCCAGGATGAGACCGTTTAAATATTCGAGAGCAAGCGACGCGGGCGCAGCCGTGCAGACAGTTTCGGCAAACGCGAACGCAAAATTTTTGGCAGGCGGGACGAATCTGATTGATTTGATGAAGGAAGATGTGATGCGTCCCAACGAACTCGTTGACATCACCCGTTTGAATCTCACGCAAATCAAAATCATATCCGATGGCGCGAACAAAGGCGGCGTTACAATTGGCGGGCTGGCGAAAAACACCGACACGGCAAATCATCCTTTAATCAGGGAAAACTTTCCGCTTTTGACGCGGGCGATTTTGGCGGGAGCATCGGGACAAATCCGCAATATGGCGACGAACGGTGGCAATCTTCTGCAAAGAACGCGCTGTTCTTATTTCTACGACACGGCGATGCCGTGCAACAAACGCGAACCGAATTCGGGTTGCGGTGCGCTCGAAGGAATCAATCGAATGCACGCAATTTTCGGTTATTCGGAAAAATGCGTGGCGGTTCACCCGTCGGATATGTGCGTTGCATTAGTTGCGCTCGATGCAACGGTGAAAATTCAAGGCACGGATGGAAAAGAGAAAAGCATTTTGTTTGCCGATTTTCACCGCTTGCCGGGCGTTACGCCAGAAAATGACACGAATTTACAGCACGGCGAATTGATCACGGCAATTGAATTGCCGAGAAACAATTTTGCCGACAAAAGCTACTACTTAAAAGTTCGTGACCGCGCTAGTTACGCTTTCGCACTCGTGTCGGTAGCCACCGCATTGGAAATGAACGGCGACAATATTCAGCAAGCAAGGATTGCGATGGGCGGTGTAGCGCACAAACCTTGGCGGGCAACGGAAGCCGAAAAATTTCTTGTCGGCAAAGCGGCGACCGAAGCGAATTTTAAAGCGGCGGCGGAAACGGAAATGCGAAATGCGAAACCGCTCGAACACAATAAATTTAAAGTCGAATTGGGCAAACGCGCGGTTGTTCGCGCTCTGACGCAAGCGATGAACGGAGGCAGAGCGTAGCTCTTTTGACAAGCGAGGGAAATATGAAAACAAACATCATTGGCAAACCAGTTGACCGTGTGG
>JACDEG010000595.1 GCA_013816505.1 Pyrinomonadaceae bacterium
TCTCAATTCAACAGCGCTCAAGCGAGGTCTGGAACTTACTCGCCGCTGTGAAGACGGAGTTCGGAAAATTCGGTGATGCGCTGACGAAGGTGAAAGACAAGCTCGATCAGGCGTCGAGCGACATGGATAAAGTTGCAACGCGCTCACGCGTGATCACGAAGAAGCTGCGCGACGTGGAAGAGCTGCCGACAAATCCGCAGCCGCTCTTGCCGGAGTTGCTGTCAGCCAGCGAGGACGAGGAGGTCTAACCGCGGCCGAATCGCACAGCCCGCGCGTGCAAGCGGTCATCCCAAGCCGCGGCGACGACGAGGGACCTCACCTGCTCGCCCTACGCTTCATGTATCACGCGGGTAGCGACAGACACCCGTGCCGCGAGTGGGGCACAGTTGATTGCTCGGAAACGCGCAGGCCGATTGCGAGATCCTTCGCCGTCTACGCGGCTCAAGATGAGATGGAGCCTTAGGGTTGACGATAAAAGAACTCGCCCTCTGGCTGAATGAGTTGTTAAATTGTGCTTCCATGTAGAATTTCTTTTGATGATTTTCTCTTCAATAATTATATGGTGCGCCCAAAAATGAACAACAAAACTATCATTCTTCATCTTTATTGCTTGTTCCTCCTCCTGCCCGTTGGTGCACGCAGTTCTTCTGCAACATCCCCAGTTGAACAAGGAACAGTTAATTCTATAGAAACGTCACAGGCTCAGGGACAATCCTCCAACGATCAAACCAGTGTTTACGGCGACCCTGTCCTTCTGGCGACTCTTGAAGATCAAGCCATTTCGGAAAGCAGCGGCATTGTTGCATCCCGTCATAACACTGATCTTTTCTGGACACATAACGATTCTCGCCTCGGCCCGTTCATTTACGCCTTCGACCGCTACGGCAGGTCAGCAGGCGTTTGGCAAGTGACAGGTGCTCGAGCGCGAGACTGGGAAGACATTGCGGTAGGCCCGGGCGCAAGCCAAGGAACGTCTTATCTTTATATCGGCGATATTGGAGATAACAGTCGGACCCGTGAGGAAATTATCGTTTACCGTGTTGTAGAGCCAACCATCACGTCTGCTGATATAGGCTCCTCACGAACTAATCCACTTTACACTGAGGCCTCCGAGGCTTTCCATCTCAAGTACAGCGATGGCAAGCATAATGCTGAAGCACTAATGGTTCATCCTCAAACCGGAGACATTTACATCATCACGAAGACTTCAGCGGCGGTGGCCAAAGTCTATAAGGCAAAAGCTCCGTTCGACTCGTTAACCGTTACTTCTCTCAACTTTGTCAGCGAGGTAAGTGTCCCCGGTAAGGTTACGGGAGCCGACATCTCACCTGATGGTCTGAGAGTCGTTTTGTGCGATTATCTCAGGGCCTATGAGATTAGCCTGCCGTGGACAAGTTCTGATTTCGATGACATTTGGAAGCAGCCCTCCATAATGATTCCGTTTGGCACAAGGCAACAAGGAGAAGCCGTCTGTTACCGTCTGGACGGAAAAGCAATCTTAGGGACAAGTGAGAAGACGCCCACCCCATTAATCGAGGTTTTGCAGAGCGAATAAGCATCAACGAAAAGACCGACAATTACTTTAATGTCCTTAGCACTCGTTGCTACCACAGCAGCCGATTTGTGCAGCAGCCGCTTAAGATTTCAACCGGAGCGTCTTCGATGCTTGTCCAGACCGCTGCAACCAGTCAGGGTTAGGTCATAGTGAACACACTGTGTTCGACGGAGCGAGCCACGCAGTTGGCCATCTCGCTGGTGAATCAGCCGGGCAAGCTGGCGATGTTTGCAACGCGCTCGCGAAAGCTGACATCAACATCCGTGCGCTGACGGTGCTCGAAACCTGGGGTGACAATTCAATTCTCCGCGCAGTGGTAACCGACGCCGATAGGGCGATGGCGTGCTTGCACGAAGCGGGGGTGAGCGCACTGGAGAGTGAGGTGCTCATGGTCGAGACCGAGAACAAAGCGGGAGCCCTCGCCCGCCTCGCCGAGCAACTCGGCAGCGCCGGCATTAACATCGAGTACGCCTATCTCGCAGCCACGGCTCAGGCGGAGCAAGCGTGCATCATCCTCCGGCCTTCGGACATCGATAAAGCGGAGCAAATCCTGTCGCAGTAAGCACCGTCCGCCTTCCGAGCAGACCTCCACGCGCCTAACAGGCTGTTGAAAAACATATTGCGTGGGGTGTCCGCGCTTTGCGTCGTGGTGCAAGTTTCCAACTTGCACACCGTCTGCCAGCAAGTTGGAAACTTGCGCTACGTCGAAATCAGCGCGCCTCTCCGCAATGTTCGGCTTTTTCAACAGTCTGCTAAAGCACTTCGCCCCACTTCGTCTTGTCCTTGAGCATGATCTCGCGGAGCAGGCGAATCGGTGGCATGCCGTGCTTCAGCATCTCATCGTGGAATTTCTTGAGCGAGAACTTGTCACCTTCCTGGGCCTTGTAGTCCTCGCGCAATTTCAGGATCTGGAGCTTGCCTAACGTGTAGTTCAGATACCCTGGATCGTACGTTCCGCGAATTGCTTCGGAATGCGATGGTTTCTCTTCGTAGTAGCAGTTTTCCTGAAAGAACTTCGTGCCCTCTGCGATTGTCATGGCTTGCGTGTGCATCTTGATCGAAACGCACAGGCGGCAGAGCCGCAGTAACGCTTCGTCTGCCTGCGCCATCCGATATTTGGCCGCGCGTTTCACATCCTCTTCGCTCGGATTGGGGTCTTTGCTCCGGCCAAACCCTTCGTCCAGCATCATCTTCTCGGTGTAGTGCGCCCAGCCTTCGACGAACGCATAGCTACCGAAGATCTTCTGTGCCTTGGTCGCAGGAGAAGCGTTCAGATGCAGGAACTGCACGTAATGCCCGGGATAACACTCGTGAATGGAGACAACGTCCGTGGTGTAATAGTTGAACGCGGTCAGCCATTCTTCCTTCTGCTGGTCCGGCCACTCCTTCTCCACCGGAGTGACGTAGTAATAAGCCTCCGACGCCTTTTTCTCGAACGGCCCCGGCGTGTCCATCGATGCGAACGAAGTCGCGCGCGCGAATTGCGGCGTCTCTTTCACCTGGGCTCGCACTTTCGACGGGAGCGAGATCAGGTCGCCATCGACGAGGAATTGCCGGATCGCGTCGAGGTTCTTTGCCGTATCCGGAATCAGGCTTTCGGCAGTCGGATGGTCCTTCTGTATGTCCTTGAATACTTCCGGCGCGGGTTTGCTCGGGTCGATGATCTTCGCCGCTTCAGCGAACGCCTCCTGCTCGCGCTTCAATTCCGCGAGTCCGATCTCCAACACCTGGGCCGGTGCCATGTCGACGAACTCCGTCTCGGCGAGCATGCGCCGATATTTCTCTTCGCCGAGCTGCCATGGCCCCACAGCCTTGGGTAACCGCTCCTTCTCCAGCCAGTTCGCGTAGTCGTTCAACGCCGTGGACGCCTTGCGATTGGAGAGCTGAAAGGCCGCGACCTGCTTCTCGTCTTTCAACTCCTTGAGCGCTTCCACGAGGTCCTTCTTTAGAAAATCGGCGGCGCCGCGGGCAATTTCGATCGCGAGTTCGACATACGGCTGCGGCAACACCGCCGCCAGATTCGTCTTCGCCGCGATAATGATGTTCGGCGCCTGGCTTTCGATTTGGATTATGCTGCGGGCGCGGTCTTCGAGCGGCGCGAAGTTGCGCTTGATGAAGGTATTGACGTCCAGCGCCTGAGCGTAGGTCATCGGGTTGAGCTCGAAC
>JACDEG010000140.1 GCA_013816505.1 Pyrinomonadaceae bacterium
CTGAAGTTGCCCGGCGTCGGCGGAGCGGGCCCGTACCTCGCGTCGATCCCAGCCGCGCACGATCACGTCGCCCGACGCGACGCACAGCGCCACAGTGACCGTCGGCTCGACCGCGACGCGGCGCTCAATCTTTTCCGAATCATCCTCGGACGCGGAGCTTGACGCGCGAGCGGTCGGCGCGCCGCCAAGTGTGACCGATGCGGCAGGTGCAACCAGCAGCACCGTGACGGCGGCCAGCGCGCAAAACAGTTTCATGTGGACAAATATTTTCATTGACCTTCGCATCAGCATCCGGCATTAGCGTCCGATGGCGGCGACCTGTGGCTGGTCGGCGACCGCGTTCATCAAATCGATCTTGTTCTGGTAAGCCGCGAACAAAAACTCGGCGGCCTCTCGATCTTTCGGGTTGCGTCGCACGGCGCGGCGCGTCTCGCTGATCGCTTTGTCGACGACCGCGACGTTGCGCTCGTAATCGACGCGCAGCGCGGGCCGCAACGATTCGTCGCCGCCGCGCTCGACGGCCTTCGACAGCGAGTTGATTGTTCTCAGATACTCGTCTTCGCCTGGCAGTAAAACCACGTCTGTCGCTTTAACATTCCGACGAGCCTCAGACGCGAGCGTCCGGCTCATGCGCGTCGTGTTTCGATGGTTGATGGGGGCGTAGTTCACGGCTTGAACGTCGCCCGACACCGATCTTTGATTCCGCGCGTCGCCAGGTTTCGGATTCAACGCCGTAGTAGTAGACACAGACGCCTGTTTAGTTGTGATTGGTGGTGACTCTTTGACGGGTGTGGGAGCGGTGGTGCTGGTGTGCGCCAACTCGTCAGTCCCGCGACCCGTGTTAGAGACTCGCCAGATTAGCGAGCCGAAGATCACACCGAAGACAGCGACCGCCGCCAGAGACGCGAACGCGGTGCGGTGCTGCAACGACGGCGCCACAAGCGATGTCGCAAAGACCGCGAGCCACTCATGCACACGATTGACGGCGCGATGTGGTAGCGATTCATTGCGGCGCGTTCCCTGCTCGGCGATAACGGCGTCGAGGCGCGCGCGCAGACTCTCAGACGGCACCGGCGTCTGCGACCTGGCGCAAAAGATGCCAGCGAAGAAATCCAACTCATCCTCGGACTCGCGCATCGCCGCGGTACACAGCGCGCAATTCGCGAGGTGCGACGCCGCGTCGTTCGTCTCGGCGGGAGAAAGTTCGCCGTCCAGGTAGCTTTGCAGCACCCCTTCGTCCAGACATTGGTTCGTCATCGACGACCTCCGATCTTGCCGTACACCCTGATAAATTCCTTCCGCCCGCGCGCGATCAAGCTCCCGATGTTGGTTTCGTTGAGGGCCAGTGTGCCGGCGATTTCGCGATATGAAAGTCCTTGTTGTTTCAACAGCAGGCAACTCCGCATCGGCTCTTTGATATGTTCCAGCGCGCGGCGCGCTTCCTCAATCTCGGTGCGCCGCTCGTAATCAACATCAAGCGGCGCGGTCAGTCCGTCCGCTCCAATCGCGACTTTGGCAAACTCTTCTTCGCGCGCCGTCGCACGATTCCGGCCACGCAACGTATTCCGCGCCGTATTGATACAGACGCGCAGCAGCCACGCCCGCAGCAACTCTTCGCCCGGCACCGCGTCGAGGTGGCGGTAGAGCCGCAGGAAGACCTCCTGCGTGACGTCTTCCGCCAGGCCGGCGTCGCGCACAAGCGCGTACGCCGTGCGATAGACGGCGCGGTGATGCAGCATAAACGCCTCGTCAAAAACCGTAGAGGGAGCTGCCGGGTCGATGGTCTCTGGGACAGAGTAGCTCAAGGCTTTCGCTGGTTGACTCATTTGCCCGCCTTCGTGTGATAAACACCGCACCGCCGGTTTTTGTGGCAACAATTTTTCGGGCCAGGCGGCTACCGCCGGCGCGATACGGTATTGTAGGCTGTTTCAGTGGAGCAGACCGCGAATCATTTCGTCACGAAGGCGCGAACTTAACGGAAAGACTAGACGGCATAATCACGCTTCATGTTTCAGACTAATTCGCGCGAAGGGTCACACGGCACCATGCCTCACGATGAATCAATAGCCGACGGGCAGTCAGCGACGGCGACCGACACCGCCAAATTGCTGGTAGAAACTGCTGCTTTCAGCACGTCGCCGGAGTTGCACGATAGTCCGTTCATGCGCGCCTGCCGCCGCGAACCGGTGCCCTTTACCCCGGTCTGGTTGATGCGACAGGCCGGGCGGTATATGCGCGAGTATCGCGAGGTGCGTGCGCGCACGTCGTTCCTCGAATTGTGTAAGACACCTGAGTTGGCGGCGGAAGTGACAGTCTATGCCGCCGAACGTTTGGGCGTCGACGCCGCGATTATCTTCGCCGACATCCTGCTGATCCTTGAGCCGATGGGCCTCGACCTTGAATTCGCGAAAGGCGAGGGGCCGGTGATTCATAACCCTGTCCGCTCAGGGCGGGACGTTGACCGCCTCCGCGAAGTCGAGGATATCAGTTCCCTCGGTTACGTCAACGACGCGATTCGACTGACGCGCCGCGCGTTGCGCCCCGGATTGCCGTTGATCGGTTTCGCGGGCGCGCCGTTCACGCTCGCTTCGTACATCATCGAAGGCGGCTCGTCGAAAAACTATATCCAGACGAAGACCTTGATGTATACCGACGCCGGCGCGTGGCATCAGATGATGTCTCTCATCTCCCGCGCGCTCGGCAGATATTTGAACGCACAGATCGCGGCGGGCGCGCAGGCCGTGCAACTCTTCGATTCGTGGGTCGGCGCGCTCAGCCCCGACGACTACCGCGAGTACGTGCTGCCGCACACGCGCGCCGTGATTCAGAGCGTCACGCCGGGAACACCCGTCATTCACTTCGGCACAGGCACGGCGGCACTGCTTGAATTGATGCGCGAGGCCGGCGGCGACGTGATCGGACTCGACTGGCGCGTGCGTCTTGACGATGCGTGGCAAAGGCTCGGCGACGATGTGGCGGTGATGGGCAACTTCGACTCCGTCGCGCTCTTCTCAAACGTCGAGGTCGTGCGCGCTCAGGCCAGACGCATTCTTGAGTACGCCGGGAATCGCCCCGGCCACATCTTCAACCTCGGCCACGGTATCCTGCCGGAGACACCAGTCGAAAACGTCGTCGCGCTGGTCGATGCCGTTCACGAACTGAGTCAACGAAGAAATAACGGATAATCAGAAGTGCTTTTCATTCATCGTTCCTCATTCATCATTTTCTTTGAGGTTTTGCTTTCATGAATCAGCCTTATGACGCAATTTTGATCGTCTCCTTCGGCGGCCCCGAAGGGATCGACGAGGTGATGCCGTTTCTTGAAAACGTGCTGCGCGGGAAGAACGTGCCGCGCGCGAGGATGGTGGCAGTCGCGCACCATTACGAGATGTTCGGCGGCGTCAGCCCGATTAACGCGCAGAACCGCGAGTTGATTTCTGCGCTGCAACAGGAGTTGGACGCGCACGGCCCGCACCTTCAGATTTATTGGGGCAACCGCAACTGGCACCCGATGCTCGCCGATACGCTTCGGCAGATGAAAGATGACGGCATTAAGCGTGCGCTCGCGTTCGTCACCTCGGCGTACAGTTCCTACTCCGGCTGCCGCCAGTACCGCGAAGACATCGCGCGGGCGCAGAGTGAGATCGGAGCGGGCGCGCCGCAGATTGATAAGCTGCGCGTTTATTACAACCATCCCGGTTTCGTCGAGCCGAATGTCGAAAACATCCGCGCCGCCCTCGACCGCGTGCCCGAAGAACGACGCGACGCAGCGCACATCGCCTTCACCGCGCACAGCATCCCGATGACGATGGCGACAACCTGCAACTACGAAGCACAGTTACTTGAAACCTGCCGTCTAGTCGTCGAAGGTTTGGGCAAGGTGAGCGATGAACGCTGGAAACTTGTCTTTCAAAGTCGCAGCGGGCCGCCGACGCAAGCCTGGCTCGAACCCGACATCTGCGACCATTTAAAAGAGTTGAAAGCCGCCGGAGCCGGAGACGTGATCATCGCGCCCGTCGGCTTCATCTCTGACCACATGGAAGTGCTCTACGATCTCGACACCGAAGCTCGCGCGCTCGCGGAAGAGACGGGGCTCAACATGATCCGCGCGGCGACCGTCGGGACGCACCCGACGTTCATCGAGATGATCCGCGAATTGATTCTTGAGCGCATGACGGAGAATCCACGCCGTCGCGCACTCGGCACGTATGGCGCAAGCCATGATGTCTGCCCCGTTGATTGCTGCCTTATTCAGTCTGAAGTCATAGTGCAGAATACAGGAGTCAAAAGACAGGAATCAGAAGTAAAGCCAACCGCATAACAGTTGCTCGAAGCTTGCGATGTGGCAAAGGCGTGTTTGAGTATGATGTAATAAGCCTGACGTGGCGCAACTTAATAGCCTTGCTTGCCAGTTTGGATGTGCGGAAAGGATTCACCTTTCTGTCAGGCTTCCACCCTATTATTTCGGAGAGTTTGTGCCTTTCCGCATATCAGGCTGCACAGCCGCTACCAGCAATAGGGTATTATTTTTGAGCACTTCTGTCATCCGAAGAAAACTTTGCATGGCAGACGAACGTATGCGCTAACACATCTTCAAACTTAATTCCCCGCGAATGGAGATTCCCTATGAAAAGTCGTTTACTCGCTGCATTCGCAGCCTGCGCTCTGTTCTTCCTCAGCGTCGCCGCCACACCGGCACCTGCCACACTCCCGAAACTGATTCCGCGCGAAGTCCTGTTCGGCAACCCTGAGCGGGCGGCTCCGCAAATCTCGCCGGACGGTAAGATGCTCGCCTACCTTAAAGCCGACGACAAGAACGTGTTGCAGGTCTTCGTCGGCACCATTGGTAAGGAGGACGACCGGCAGGTGACGAACGATCCGAAGCGCGGCATACGTCAATACCGCTGGGCGTACAACGGCGACCTGCTCTACATGCAGGACGCGGGCGGCAACGAAAACTTCCACGTTTATCAAACCAATGTGGCGACTAAAGCCACGCGCGAACTGACGCCGTTTGAGGGCGTGCGCGCCGAACTGCTCGCGCTCGAACCTGAATTCCCCGGCGTGCTGCTCGTCACGATGAATCGCCGCAACAAACAACTCTTCGACGCTTACAAAATTGATCTGACGTCCGGCGAAGCAACGCTCGTCGCCGAGAACCCCGGCGACATCGGCGGCTGGCTCACCGACCCAGAGATGAAGATTCGTGGCGCGGTCGCCGTCAAGCCCGACGGCATGAGCGAGCTGCGCATACGCGACACCGAAACTTCGCCTTTCAGGGTGCTCATGACGTGGGGCGCGGACGATGAATTCAATCCCATAGAGGTCTCTAAGGACGGGCGCACGATCTACGTCATCTCAAACACGCAGTCCGACACCTCCGGTCTTTACGCGCTGGACGTTGCGACGAAGAGGATGATCTTGATGACCTCGAACCCGAGCGTGGATGTCGGCGGCGTGATGATTCATCCGAGACGGCGCGAGGTGCAAGCCGTGTCGTTCAACCGCGACCGTGTGCGCTGGCAGGTGATTGACAAAACGATTGAAAAAGATTTTAAGGCGCTCGAAAAGGTTGCGCCGGGCAACATGGGCGTCGTCAACTGTGACCTCGCCGACGAGACATGGCTCGTCGCCTACGCCGCCGACACCGCGGCTGTGCGTTACTACTCATGGAATCGTAAAGCGCAGAAGGCGCAGTTCCTGTTCAGCGCCTACCCGAAGCTTGAGCAGTATACGCTCGCGCCGATGAAGTTCATGGAAGTGAAATCGCGCGACGGGCTGACGATCCCCGTGATGCTCACCACGCCGGTCGGCGTGCCTGCGAAGAACCTGCCGATGATCTTGGCTGTGCACGGCGGCCCGTGGGCGCGCGATTTCTGGGGCTATAACTCGAACGTGCAGTGGCTCGCCAATCGTGGCTACGCCGTGCTTCAAGTCAACTATCGCGGCTCGACCGGGTTTGGTAAAAAGTTTAAGAACGCCGCGAAGCGCGAGTTCGCCGGAAAGATGCACGACGATCTCGTGGACGCGGTGCAGTTCGCGATCAAAGAGGGCATCGCCGACCCGAAGCGCGTCGGCATCATGGGCGGCTCTTACGGCGGCTACGCGACGCTCGTCGGCTTAACCTTCACGCCGGAGCTTTTCGCGGCGGGCGTGGACATCGTCGGACCGTCCAACCTTGTCTCGCTTATCAAGAGTTTCCCGCCCTACTGGAAACCGTTCATGTCAATCTCGTGGACTCCATTCGTCGGCGACCCCGAAAACCTGAAAGAGAAGGCTGACATGGAGGCGCGCTCGCCCCTCTTCAAGATTGATCGCATCAAAGCGCCGCTTTTAATCGGGCAGGGCGCGAACGACCCGCGCGTGACGCAAGCCGAATCGGATCAGATGGTTGAGGCGATGCGCAAGGCAGGCAAGCAGGTCGAGTACATCATCTTCACGGACGAAGGGCACGGTTTCGCGCGCCCCGAGAACCGTCTGTTCTTCAACGCCAAGACCGAAGAGTTTCTCGCCAAGCACATCGGCGGGCGGGTTGAACCGCTGACCGAGATCAAAGGTCACGCGGGAGTGGTCAAGTGAGGTGGTAAGAAAGAGCACAGAAGGCGGTCGGCGCGCTTGCCGACCGCCTTTTTCGCTTTTCAACTCGAAGAATTCGGTGTTCGCTTTGTCCGTTACTATTCTCAACCAGCCATCAAGGTTAAATTCTGTCTCCTAACTTCTGACTCCTGTCTCCTGAGTTTATGGTTGCGCAGCACAACAATATCCGGCGCGTCGTGATCGTCGGCGGAGGCATTAGCGGACTCGCGGCGGCGCATCGTTTGATCGAACACAACAAGCACGCCGCGCGCCCGGTCGAAGTTCTGTTGTTCGAGGCCGGCGCGCGTCTCGGCGGGACGATTCACACACACTGCCGCAACGGTTTCATTTTAGAAGGTGGCCCTGACTCGTTCATCTCTGAAAAACCCGAAGCGGTCGAGCTGGCGAAAAAGATCGGCCTCGGCGCTCATCTGATCGAGACCAGAGACGCGCACCGCCGCAGCTTCGTCGTGCGTGGAGGTCGCCTGCACCCGACGCCCGAAGGGTTTCAACTGCTCGCGCCGTCACGCTTCCTGCCGTTTGTCACTTCCGACATCTTCAGTTGGACGGGCAAGGCGCGGATGGCGCTCGATTTGATTCTCCCGCGTCGTGCGGGCGCGAACGGCTCTGACGACGAGACTCTCGCTCAGTTCGTCCGTCGTCGGTTCGGGCAGGAGGCGCTCGAACGAATGGCGCAGCCGATGGTCGGCGGCATCTACACCGCCGATCCGGAACGTTTGAGCTTGCGCGCGACGATGCCGCGATTTCTGGAGATGGAGCGCACCGACCGCAGTCTGATTCTCGCGATGTGGCGCGCGCAACGAAGGCAGTCGGCACAGGTTGCGCGCGGCACCAGCGGCGCACGCTACAGCCTGTTCCTCTCCTTCGACGGTGGGATGCAGATGCTTACCGACCAGCTCGCGTCGCTGCTGCCCGACGGCGCGGTGCGTCTGAATACGAAAGTCGAGTCGCTGAATTTTAATGATGAATCGGGGCGTTGGAATCTTCACACGGCGGCGCGAGGAATTATTGAAGCCAACGCGGTCTGCCTCGCGCTTCCGGCTCACGCGGCGGCGAGTTTGCTCCGCGATGTGGACGCGCCGCTCGCCGGTGAACTCGGCGGCATCGAATACGCTTCGACCGCGACGGTCAACCTCGCCTATCGTCGCGCCGACATCCCGCACCCGCTCGACGGCTTCGGCTTTGTGGTGCCGTTCATCGAACGCCGCACGACACTCGCCTGCACATTCAGCAGCGTCAAGTTCGCGGGGCGCGCGCCGGATGGCTATGCGTTGCTGCGAGCTTTCGTCGGCGGGGCGTTACAACCGGAGACGTTCGCACTCGACGAAGAAGCGTTAACGCGCGCGGTGCGCGAAGACCTCCGCGAACTGCTCGGCATCGAACGCCTTCCGCTCTTCGCGCTCGTCGAAAAGTGGCCGCGCTCGATGGCGCAATATCACCTCGGGCACATCGCGCGGGTTGAGAGGATTCGTCAACGCCTCTCTAACTTCCCGACGCTGCAACTCGCCGGTAACGCCTACGGCGGCGCGGGCGTCCCCGACTGCATCCGCGGCGGCGAGGCCGCAGCAGAGCAATTGCTCAAAAACATTCACACATAGATTACATGCGACGTGCGCCAGATGTTGGAAGGGATCGAGCCGGGCGCGGCGGTGGTCAACAGGATGACGTGGTTGCCACCGGCTTCGCGTGACTGGGGAGCGAGGCGCTGCCAGTGCGCGGCGGGTGGCTCGTCGTTGGCTGACGAAGAATCCGGCGCGACCAGCGCCAGGCGGCGCAGCAAAGCATAGAGATGTTCGCGCCCGACGCCGTAGTGGCCCGCCTCCGTGCCGAGCGTCAGACGCACCTCGGCGCGCTCGTCGATGAAGTGCGCGGCGAGCGACGCAGCGACCGTCACGCCACGCTCGAAACGCGCCGCCAGAGTCTCGCGCGCCTTCACCTCCTTACCACGCTCTTCACTGTGCTCCTTATTGTATTGCACCGCTCGGTCACGCCCGACGTCCGGGCCACGCTTCACCTCTCGATCACTCTCATTCATTGACCGGTCGCCGTGCCCATCTGCTTCCTCGTGCAACCGCGTGTCGAGAACGATGTGAACGCGCCGCTCGTCCTCGGCGGCAAACTCGCGGACGATGAGGCGGCGTGTCCGCGCCGTCGCCTTCCAATCGATGTGCCGCATGTCGTCTTGCGCTTGGTAGTCGCGCAGAGAATAAAGGTCGTGCCCGGTGCCACGCCGCGCCGACGTGATGCGCCCGGCATTCATTGGCAGCAGGTGCAGTTCGTCACCCGCTGGTTCCGGCTTCGGGTAGATGATTAAATCGACCTGTCGCGCGCTGAGGCGTCGGCGCAGTCGGAAGAAGCCGAACGGGAATCGCGTCGAGAGTTCAAAGCCGGTAATCAGAACATGCCCACGCTGCGGAAAGATCTGCTCGACGCGCTGTTCGACCCCGGCGCGACGCGGCACGTACATCAGATAAGCGAGCACACGCTTGGCATAACGCGGACGCGCCCACCGCCGCGCCCACGGATTCGTCCCGGCGTCTTCGATGCGGTGCCGCGCCTCGATCAGGATCGAGAACGAGGGCAGCACCCGCTTCGTGTTGCTGAGCGTGACGATCACCGGCGCGGCCTCGCCCGCGAAGATGTGGTCGGGAAAGCGCGCCGACACCACCAAATCCCGCAGCGACGAGCGCGCCGCCGCCCACGCCACAAAGAGCGTCGAACAAAGCAGCGAGAAGATTAGGAAGAGGAGGTTGTTGCCGGTGTTCAGCGCCGCGAACGCGACGACGAGAAAGACTCCGATGAAAATCCACCCACCGCCGGTGATCTGCACCGGGAGGTCGATGCGCATCGCTTCGAGGCGGGCCGAGCGGGTCAGCGGCGGCACGACGAAGAGAATCATCAACGCGGCGAAGACAAGCGCCGTGATCGCGCCGAGGCGCGCTAACTCCCACTCGCCGCCGCGCCGCGCCGCCACCGTCACGATTGCCGCACCGATGCCGCCGAACACCGTCAGCGTGCCAAGAATCGGCCCTCGCCACTGATTCAGATAACTCCACCACCGCATAAAATTCAGATGCACCCTGACGTGCCCACCAGGGACTGAAAACAAAATACTTTCACCGCCGAGAACGCGGATGACGCCGAGCAAACAGCGAGTTGTTTGACTGATCGATAGTGCTTTCCCTTCACCGCTCCGCGCCCTCTTGCGTCCTCAGTGGTTGAATTCAGGAAAGTTGTTTTGGGTTCAATCCTAAGATTCTAAAAGAGCGCGTGATGCGGACGGGTTCGCCACCGGCGGCGCGCGGAACTTTTTCGTTCAGATCGGCACGCTGACCGTCTTCATAATCTCGCGCAACGCGGCCTCAGCCTCTTCGCTGCGACGGTTGAGCGACGAGGAGAAGCGTGAGTTGACCAGCAGGCGATGGGCGAAGACGGGGAGCACGAGGCGCTTGATGTCGTCGGGCACGCAGTAGTCGCGGTCTTCGGTCAACGCGAGCGCCTGCGCGGCGCGGAACATCGCGAGCGTTCCGCGCGGACTGACGCCGAGGTCGAGCATCTCTGAGTCGCGCGTCGCGGCAACGATCCGCATTAGGTAATCGACTAGAGAGTCATCGACCCGCACGCCCCCGACCGCCCGCTGCAATTCGACCACATCCGCGCCCGACATCACCGCGCGCACACGATCCAAAGGGTTCCCACGCTCGCGGTCGCGCAAAATTTCTTTCTCGACTTCAAACTCCGGGTAGCCGATTCGCAGGCGCAGCATGAAGCGGTCAACCTGCGACTCCGGCAGCGGGTACGTGCCGTGGTGCTCAATCGGGTTCTGCGTCGCGATGACGATGAACGGGGCTTGCAGGTGGTGGGTCGTGCCCTCGACGGTGACGTGCCCTTCGGCCATCGCTTCGAGCAGCGCCGACTGGGTCTTCGGCGTGGTGCGATTGATCTCGTCGGCGAGCACGACGTTAGCGAAAATCGCGCCACGCTTGAACTCGAACGCGCCCGTGCGCTCGTCGTACACCGAGAGGCCGATGACGTCCGACGGCAGCAGATCGGAGGTGAACTGGATGCGCTGGAACGTGCAGTCGAGAGAAAGAGCGAGCGCATGCGCGAGCGTTGTCTTACCGACGCCGGGCACGTCTTCGATCAACAGATGCCCGCTCGCGAGCAGCGCGACGACTGAGAGTTGCACCACTTCGGGTTTTCCCTTGATGACGCTTTCGACGGCGGCGCGCAGTTGCGCGATACTCTCCGCGGAGGCGGACTCGCGCAATTCTTCCGCCCCCCGCGCCGTCTGTAGAATCTTCATGAAGGTGTTTTCGCTCCGGCCCTCATTCTACATGTTCGACCACGACGCCGCACGCGGAAAAATCTGACGGCCAAGCGGTGCGGTCGTGGGTCGCCAATGTCTCCGTTCGCTGTCCATCAAAATCCGTCGGTGTGACTTCGTTCGCCCCGTTGTAGTAAAATCGGCGCGTCTTAGAACGGCATCAAGGATGTTCCTGGACGTCTTCTCGAGTGCAGTCATCGTGCAATCATTGTCTGCTCCCTTTACCGATTTTGGAACTAAAAACGCCCCTCTCCGTGTACAGAGGCGGGAGAAAGCAATCATGAACAGAGAAATGAAACGAAGGGCGAGCGAGCGCGGGTTTTCGCTTGTCGAACTGATGATCGCCATCGCCATCATCGGCATCCTCGTCGGCGTCGGCGTCCCGGCGTGGCGTAACCTGACGATCTCGGCGAACGAGAGCGCCGCGATTCAAAACTTAAAGACCATCCAACTGGAGCAGCGCGCATACTTCAACACGCGCGGCCGCACGGGCTACGGCACGTTCGACCAGATCATCGAAAGCGGCTCGCTCGACAAGCGCTTCCGCGGCGACGAGCCGGTCATCGACGGCTACAGATACACGATGAAGATCGTCCCGAAATCTTCCAGCCAGCCGCCGAGTTTCAGCATCAACGCCGACCCGCAGCAAAAGGAGGGGCTGTCCGTCACCGGCAAGCGCCACTTCTATATTGACTCGAACGTGAACACGGTTCGCACCAACACCAGCGGCCCGGCCTCCGCCGAGGATTCACCACTCGGCGAAGAGGACGCGGGTCAGGAAGCTAAGTGACTGCGGGCGAGTGAGCATGAGCTAAGTGAGCGTGTGCGTTTGGCATGCCGGCTTGATCATTTACCGCGACACGCCGCGAGCATGCTTTGCTTGACGCTTTCGCGAATGCTTTGTTAGCATGCCGCTCTTCTGAAAAAAAGTTTGGCCGCTTGGCTCAGCGGTAGAGCACTCGCCTCACACGCGAGGGGTCGATGGTTCGAATCCATCAGCGGCCACCAAACTCCTTCCCGCCTCAATCAGCTTTCAATTCTCACACCCGAAAGCCGCAACTCTCTGTGTACCCTGTGAATCCTCTGTGCCTCTCAGGACAACTCCGACTTGCGTGACGAACGACGCCCGCCAGTCGCGACTTTTATCCGCTAACATTCACCTGTTTACCTTCTGATACTCACCCGCGCCGGCGGCCCAGCATGTCGAAGCCGACGGCGGCGACGAGGATCGCGCCCTTGATGATGTCCTGCCGGTAGTCGGGCGTATTCAACAGCGACATGCCGTTATCGATGCTCGCCATGATGAGCGCGCCGAGGCACGCGCCGAAGATTGTGCCGCGCCCGCCCATCAGACTCGCGCCGCCGATGACGCACGCCGCAATCGCGTCGAGTTCCAACAGCACCCCGGCGTCCGGCGACGCGCTGCCGACGCGCGACGTGAAGATCGTCGCCGCGACACCCGCCAGCGCGCCCATCAAACAGAAGACCGCCAGGATGTGACGGCGCAGGCTGATGCCCGACAAACGCGCCGCGTCCGGATTGCCGCCGATGGCGTACAGATAGCGACCGAACGT